>USPI01000076.1 GCA_900556535.1 uncultured Eubacteriales bacterium
CAGATATTTCCGGATTTGTACATCTTTTTTTTAAGAAACTTGCACATTCGGTAAAATTACTACGAGTTTGGGTCGTTTGGACCACCATGGTTATAGGTTTATCCAACAATTTGCCCGATTCTTCGTACCAAACGCTCAATTCTTCGGCATTTTCACAGATAACGCAGTCGCTGCACCAGCCCTTTACCGCCTCGACCTCGGGGTGGCCGTGCATTCCGATGATGACGACAAAGCAGCCGTCCGCTGTCGCCTGCGATACAAGCTCGTGTATGCGCTTGACCTTGGGACAGGTCGCATCGGTGACCTTATCCGTGCGCGAGCAGAGTTTTTCGTACACTGCCCTTGACACTCCGTGCGAGCGGACGATAACGCGCGCTCCCGCAGGAAGCTCCTCGGGGCTGTTAATTACGCTAAGACCGCGGCGGGCAAGATACGAAACAACGTCGTCGTTATGTATTATCTGGCCGAGCGAATACGCCGCGCCGTCTTCAAGCATCTTCTGCGCAAGCTCCACGGAGCGGCTCACTCCGAAGCAAAAGCCCGCGCTTTTTGCAACGGTGAACTCCCTCATGATTTTTCCTCTCTGCCGCAGCTTTCTCTTATAAGGCGGCACACTGCAGCTATGCTCTCCTCGAGGCTGAGCTCACTCGTGTCAAGCAGCACGGAGTCCTCCGCCGCCTTGAGCGGAGCTGCTGCGCGCTCGGTGTCCTGCTCATCGCGCTTTATCATATCCGCGAGCACCTCGTCGAAGCTGTCGCTGCTGCCCTTGGCTGCAAGCTCGGCATATCTGCGGCGGGCGCGGGCGTGTACGTCGGCGGTGAGGAATATCTTTAGATCCGCATCGGGCAGTATGACCGTGCCGATATCACGCCCGTCCATGATGACGTCGTGGAGGCGAGCCATATTGCGCTGCATCTCTACGAGAAACGCCCTGACCTCGGGAATAGCGGAAACCTTGGATGCGAGCATCGAGACCTCGGGGAGACGTATGTCCCGGGAAACGTCAGCTCCGTCAAGGAGCATCACCTGCTCCCCCGCCTCGTTATACGAAAGCTCTATGGCAAGCTTCGGAAGAAGCGCTATGACTGCCGCACTGTCACCGGCATCAACGCCGCGCAGCTTCGTGGCAAGTCCTATCGTTCTGTATATTGCTCCGGTATCGACATAGATAAAGCCGAATTTCGCGGCGGCAGCACGCGCGATTGTGCTTTTACCCGCTCCGGACGGGCCGTCAATTGCAACTGATATCATTTAACTTCCATCCCTAATTATATTGAATTTGCGGCAACGAATGCCGTTGACCATGCTATCTGAAGGTTAAAGCCGCCGGTGTATGCGTCAAGGTCGAGCACCTCGCCGGCAAAATAAAGTCCGCTTACGAGCTTGGACTCCATGGTGCGGGGGTTGATTTCCTTCGTTAAAACGCCGCCGGAGGTGATTATCGCCTCTTTTATAGGGCGAGGACCGCTTATGCTGACGGGAAACTCCTTGAACAGCCGCAGCAGATCGTGGCGCTGGCTGCGCGTAATGGAGTTGACCTTTTCGTCTGCGGGTATTCCCGAGAGCTTCACAAGTACGGGGATCATCGTCCTGCCCGCAAGATCGCCCAGCGCATTTTCAAAATCGCGGTTTGCGTATTTTTCAAAGTCGCGCAAAAGCCGCGCGTCGAGCTTCTTCTCGTCAAGCGCGGGCTTGAGATCAATGCTCAGGCGGTATTTTGCTTTGCCGAAATTCCGCATATGTGAGCTCGCCGACAGTACGAGCGGACCCGACACTCCGAAATGCGTGAACAGCATCTCGCCGAGCTCGCGGAAAATGAGCTTATCGTCCTCATATGCCGAAAGCGTCACGTTTCTGAGCGAAAAGCCCTGCATCTCGGCGCAGTATTCATCGTCACTCTCAAGCGGAACGAGCGAGGGGCGGCAGGGCGTTACCGTGTGCCCCATTTCGCGGGCAAGCTCATAGCCCGCTCCCGTGGAGCCCGTGAGCGGATACGAAAGACCGCCCGTGCATATGACTGCGGCGCGGCAGTCTATGACGCCTTCGTTCGTGCGTACTCCGCATACCTCGCCGTTTTCGGTGAGTATCTGCTTTGCGCTAGCGCGTATGTGGCGCACTCCCCCGCGGCCGAGCCACCGTGCGAGTGCTCCGGCAACGTCGTTTGCGTTATCCGACACCGGAAAGACCCTGTTTCCGCGCTCTGTTTTGAGCTTCACGCCGTGCGCCTCGAACAGCTCCATCGTATCTCGCGGAGAAAGGCGGTTGAGCGCACTGTACAGAAATCGCCCGTCGCCGGGGATGTTATTTAAAACTTCTTTTATATCGCAGTTATTGGTGACGTTGCAGCGTCCCTTTCCTGTTATGCGCATTTTCCTGCCGAGAACTTTGTTCGGCTCAAGCAGTATAACGTCAAGACCGCGCTCGGCTGCCACGGCGCTGCACAGCATTCCGGCCGCTCCGCCGCCTATCACCACTGCGTCTGCTTTTAATTTACTCATGTGTTCTGAGTCTGCTCCGTCCGCTCGTAAACATCATGCTCGGACCATATGGTTTCGAGCCTTTCGAACGTTTTGGAGAGGTTTTCCTTGTTTTTAATGCCGACTGCGACAATTATCGCATTTATAAGGCTCATGGGCGCAACGAGCGAGTCAAGAAAAGACACCATGTCGCTCTTGGCGTGCAGGCAAACGTCGGAAATGCCGTTTAGCGGTGAGGCGGGGCCGTCGGTTATGGCGGCAGTCATGGCGCCCATCTTCTTTGCAAACTCCATTGCATCGACGGTATGCGACGAGTAGCGCGGAAAGCTTATCGCAATAAACAGGTCGCCCTCGCCTATTCTGATTATCTGCTCATACACCTCGCTCGCGGCAGTATCGTGAATGACGTTCACGTTGCTGCGCAGGAGGTTGAGATACAGTCCGAGGAAGGTCGCAAGCGAGGTAGACGTCCTCATTCCGACGATGTAGATATTCTTCGCAGCGACGATGGAGTCAACGAATTTATTGAAGCTGTCCTGCTCGAGAATATCAAGCGTCGCCTGAAGATTCTGCATATCGCTGCCGATTATGGAGCGCACAAGGTCGTTGTCGTTTATCATGCTCTTCGCGACCTCGATACGCTGCACGGAGGTAAGGCGGTTGCGGATCATCTCCTGCAGAGCCTTGCGCATACTCGGATAGCCGTCGTAGCCGAGCTCGGCGGCAAAGCGCACGACGGTGGATTCACTCACGCCGACTATCTTGCCGAGACGGCCGGCCGTCATGAATGCAGCCTTATCGTAGTTATTTAAAATATACTTTGCAATAGTTCTCTGACCCTTTGAAAACTTACTGCTGCCTTTTGTCAGCACTTTCAGAAGATCGTTTTCCATATTGTTCATCTCCATTTGAAGCATAAACCTCATTTTACTTTCATTGTGCGCGAAATGCAAGGGAATTCTGCAATTAATTTGCCCCGAACTTGCAAATTCGCGCAAATTCGGGGCAAAACTCGAAAATTATATGGTTTCTTAATAAGATAATTACTGGATTTCTTGCAATTCGTCGGGCTCCAAGTATCTCCAGCAGCCGGGCTTGAGATCGCCGAGGAGAAGCTTACCCTCCGCAACGCGCTTGAGGCGGACGAGCTTCAGTCCCGACGCCGCGCACATCTTGCGGATCTGTCTGTTTCTGCCCTCGTGAATGGTTATCGAGAGCTGTGTTTCATTTTCCGAGCGGGAGAGGACGCTCACTTCGGCGGGGCTTATTTTATAGCCGTCAATGACGAGCGCGCTTGACAGCGTGCGCAGGGCATCGTCCCCGCACTTGCCGCTTATCCATGCGTGATAGACTTTGTCCGTCCGATGCGAGGGGTGCATGAGCTTATTTGCAAAGTCGCCGTCATCAGTCATTATAAGAAGCCCCTCGGAATACATATCGAGCCTTCCGACGGGATATAAACGCACACCGGCGTCGCGCACCAGCTCGCTCACGCAGCGGCGGTTTTTCTCGTCCTTGAGCGTCGTGACATAGCCGCGCGGCTTATTGAGCATTATGTACGTTTTCTTCTCAGGTCGGGTAAGCGGACGGCCGCTCACGCATATGAGATCCGTGTCCGGGTCTGCGCTCTCACCCAGTGCCGCCACCGTGCCGTTTACCGTGACCTCCCCCGCCGCGAGAAGCTCCTCGGCTTTTCTCCGCGATGCCAGCCCGGCAGAGGATATTATCTTTTGCAAACGCTGTTTCATTTATTTTCTCCGATCACATAATACGGTCCGATGACCGTATCGAGTATCCGTTTCAGTCTTTCGGCAGGTGCGAGCCTTTGCGCCTTGTCCTGCGGGACGTCCTCAGTATAAACCAAATTCTCCCGCGCCGCAAGTGAGCCGTTTACAAATACGCTGAGCTGCCCCACCTTTTCGCCCGCAATGCCGCCGGCAAAGAGTATGCGCGGAGCGTCTACTCGCACCTCGACCTCGTCATCGGCTTTTATGAGAAGCCTGATATCGTTTTCGGGCACTGCGTCGGCAGTTTTGAAAACCGACGACGCCACATCGAGGGTGACCTTAAAAATGTCCGGCGTATAGGATGCGATCCGATATTCGGAAAACGCCTTGTCGAGCAGATATTTGTGATCGTTCCAGTCATCGGGGGCATTGAGAGTTACGCATATAAGGCGCATTCCGTTTCGCTCGGCACAGCTCACGAGCGTTCTGCCGGCAGCCATGGTATAGCCGGTTTTTACGCCGACACAGCCGTCATATTCGCGCAGCAGACGATTGTGGTTATAATATTCGACATCCTTTATGACCGCGCTATTCATGGACACGATGCTTTTAAAACACTCGTTTTCCATGCAGTAGGCAGTCAAAACGGCCATATCGCGTGCAGTTGAATAATGCTCGGGATCGTCGAGACCGTGCGGGTTGCGAAAGGAACTGTTATCCATCCCCAAGAGCTTTGCCTTCTCGTTCATTCTGACCGCAAACGACAGCTCATCGCCGTAAAGACTGCACGAAAGCGCACACGCCGCGTCGTTTCCCGAGGCAAGCATCATGCCCGTGAGAAGCTCGCGCACGGAATACGCCTCGCCGGGCTGCGCGTACATGCTTGAGCCTTCCGTTGCGCTCCACTCGGGCTTTATGACGATCTGCCTGTCAAGCTCAGAGTTTTCGAGCACGACGATGGCAGTCATGATTTTTGTTATGCTCGCAATAAGCATGCGCTCGTCCGCGTTTTTTTCGTACAGCACGTCGCCCGTGTCCGCGCAAAGCACGATGGCGCTGTGCGCCGATATTTCGTGCTCGTCGGCAAGGGCTTGCATCGGCACAGCAAAGCCGATAACTGCCGCGCATAAGAGTATGGAAATTAATTTTTTCATAAAATAAGCACCGCCTTTTCAGGTAGTGCTTATTATTGACGCAAAGACCGCGTTTTAATCCGCCTTTTTATTATTTGCGATGCTCTCGATTTTATCCATGACATCGGGCACCATGTCGATTATGCGGTCAACGCCGTTTTTCGCGGGAGCGGCGATGTTTATCATGCGCACGCTGTCCTCTTTGACGACGAGGAAGCCGATGGGCTCGATCTTGACTCCCGCGGCGCTGCCGCCGCCGTAGCCCTGCTGCTTTGCGCCGAGCGAATCTCCGCCCGCTCCGCCGAAGCCGAAGCTGAGCTTTGAAACAGGAATGATGGTCTGCCCGTCAGGGGTGACGATAGGCTCGCCGACAATATTATTGACTTCAACAAGGTTCTTGATATTATGCATGGTCGACTGCATCATTTCGCTCAATTTGTTGTTTTCCATTGCGTGCCTTCCTTTCACGGATACGCTGTACCCTGTTTTTTATCAGCAGCTTCAAGAAGCTGAAGCCTGCCGCAAGCGCTATTGCGAGAAGCCTTCCGACTCTCACTCGCGCCGTTATTTCAAATTGAAATCTGCTTTTTTCGCCCTCAAGGTCAAGGTCGAGGAAAATGTCCTTTTTTCTTACCTTGAACCCGTTTTCAAAAAACGGTATCGCAGAGCCGATCAGTCCGTTCAGCCGATTATATCGCATGACGGCGTCATACGGGTCATCGGCCGTGATGACGCAGTAAAATCGGATGAGCCCGAAGCTGATGCCGTTTTTAAACCGCTTCAGAGCGCGCAGCCCCGCCCTTGCGAGTGTGAGCCAGTCCTGCAGCGAAAAGCCCGGAGAAAATCTGCGCTTCAGCTTATCCTGCTTTGGCACATCTGCCTCGGTCGGCGGCTCATCGGCTTTCTTCTTGGGCGGATAGAGCCTCAGCTTATACGCCGAGACACTTGCCCACGCACCAAAGCCCGCGTCATCGTACTTAACGCGAACACCGAGCGGAATAAGCAGCACCGCCGCAAGCAATATTAAGATTATTGTAAGCGCGAGCAAATGCACCACCTCGGTGATTATTTGATCTCCTCGATCTGGATCTGATTATCCCCCACGGTGCCGAGCTTTTCTATTGCGTCCTCGAGCTTTTTGACGCCGTCGCCGCTCGAAATATCGGGCAGCTCGGGCAGTTCCTCAAGCTTGCTCACACCCATGGTGCGCAGAAAAACGTCGGTCGTGCGCAAAAGCGAGGGTCTTCCGGGAACGTCAAGCTTACCGCAGCGCTCTATGAGTCCGCGGTCGAGCAGAACTCCGACCGTATATGAGCTGTCAACGCCGCGCACCTGATCTATATATGCCCTCGTGACGGGCTGGAAATACGCAACGGCGGCGAGAGTTTCAAGAGCCGGCTGCGAGAGCATCGGCGGCTTGCGCTGCTCAAGGGTCTTGCTGATAACTCCGGCATATTCCGGCGACGAGCACATTTGCAGCTTGTTATCAAGCGTCA
>USPI01000077.1 GCA_900556535.1 uncultured Eubacteriales bacterium
CGCCGCCTCGGGCGGCATAAAATATACAGACCGACCCCGAATAGGAGGAATTTGACCTTGAAAATTTATTTGTCACCGTCGGATCAGGTGCGAAATTTATATTCCTACGGCGGCACGAACGAGGCGGCGCAGTGCCGCAAAATAGCCGCCGCGTGCAAATCGGCGCTCGAGCGCTGCGGCTTTGAGGTGCGCACGAATTTTGCCGACGGCAGCGACGCGATGTATGAGCGCGTGCGGGAATCCAACGCATGGGGCGCGGATATGCACATCTGCATCCACACCAACGCCGGCGGCGGGCGCGGCTGCGTCGTGTTCGTCTCGCGCCTGCCCGAGAGAGCCGCGCTTGCGCAGCCGGTGTTTGAGGAAATTGACGCCATAACGCCCTACCGCTCAAGCTACGGCGTGCGCGAAAAGCAGTTTTACGAGATCCGCGCGACCGCCGCCGCGTGCCTTTACTGCGAGTGCGAATTTCACGACTCAGCCGAAACGGCAAGGTGGATCGTGGAGCATACGCGTGAACTCGGAGAGGCGATCTGCCGCGGCGTGTGCAGGGCAGCGGGTAGAGAATATGTCGGCGTCGAAGGAGATGAGGAAATGGAAAGATGGAACAGGCTCGAGGATATTCCGCAGCCCTACCGCGGCATGGCGCAGCGCTATGTGGACGCGGGCGCACTGCTCGGCAAGGGCGGGGGCGAGCTTGACGTTACGGAGGATATGCTGCGCGTGATGGAGATCATGCGGCGCTACTTCGAAAGGGAGGCGTAGTGCAAATGAAAACACCCGATAAGGCCGCCGAGATAAAGGCGGGAGCCGCTGCCGTGATAGCTTTCGGCACAGCGCTTTTCGGCTGGGTCGGTTGGCTCATAATCCTCTGGCTCGCGGCGACGGCGCTGGACTATCTGACCGGCACCTTTGCGGCGCTCAGCCGCGGAAAATGGAGCAGCTCGGTCGCAAGAAGCGGGCTTTGGCACAAGCTCGGCAGCATTTTCGCCGTGCTCGTCGCCGTCTTGTGCGATATTGCGATTTGGGTGATGAGCGATAACTTCGGGCTCGCGCTGCCCTTTGCCGAACGGCACTGCCTGATAACGCCGGTCGTCACCGCGTGGTATATTTTCACCGAGCTCGGCAGCATCGTCGAAAACGCCGCCGCGATGGGCGCGCCCGTTCCGGACTTTCTCCGGCGGTTCATTGCCAAGAGCAAAAAGACCGTCGACGACGGTGCAGACAGTGAGAAATAGCGCCGCCGACGGCTCGCGCCTCGACATTTTTCGGCAGACATCTTGAAATATTCGCGCGTATCCGTTATGCTGTGGGTATAAAAATCTGCGTTTTGTCGAAGGAGGACGAAAAATGTACTGCTGCAAATGCGGAAGAGAGCTCATGGACAATGCGGTCGTTTGCCCGTATTGCGGCGAGCCCGTGCGCGGGAAGGCGAGCGCACCGAAAAGCCGCGGCGAAACGCCCACCGCCGTCATTCTCGGCATCGTCGGCTTCATCTGCGCGTGGTGCTACGTCCTCGTCGGGCACGCCGTGTCCATCGTCGGCATAGTGCTCGGCGCGAGAGATTACAGGGAAACGGGCAGCAAAACGGGGCTTATCCTGAGCATCGTCGCCGAGGCGTGCTGCGTTATCGTGACGATAGTGCGCATCGTTGCCATCGTCTGCTTTTCGAATATGTTCGGCGCGATGTTCGGAGATGTTTTCCGCGACTTGTTCAGTATGTCGTGGGGCTTTTAAGGGGCGAAAAAGTCGCAGACTTTTTACACGCTGAAAAAAATCCGGTACGGATAATTCCGTACCGGATTTTTTGATTTATGCTGTTTTAGGGCGTTCAGACTATATCTTCATGCAGACGTCCCATGCGCGCCAGATAGCGGTACGCAGGTTGCCGATGGTGACACAGTCGCCGACGCGGTGGATGTTCTTGCCCTTGCCGCCGACAGGTGCGGGAACGAAGCCGATGCCGTTTACGATGTTGTCGTACTCGACCTCAAATACGTTCTTGCCGTCCTTGGAAGCGATAACGACGGTCTTATCCTTGATCTCGCGGATGGTATGCTCAAGGTAAGTGGGAACCTTGTGATACTCGAGAACATCACGCAGGAAGGAAGCGTTGGACAGGCAGACGTTCTGTGCAGGAACGAGGTCCTTTGCATACTCTACGATGATCGGGTGCTTGCCCTGGAGAACCATCTCGTATGCAGCCTCGCAAGCGGACTGGCCGCCGCCGAAGAAGACGACTTTGTCGCCTACGGGGTACTTCTCACGCAGGAGCTGAGTGAAGGTCAGGCACTTCTCGAAGCCGGGGATCAGCATCTTTCTGGGAACTGCGCCGGTAGCAACGATGATCTCGTCGTAGCCACGGAGGATGCCCAGATCGTTGATCTCGGTGTTGAAGCGGATGTCGAGACCGGCCTTCTTAACTTCGTTCTCATACCAGGTGATGAGAGCCTTGTCGTTCTCTTTGAAGCTCATTGCGGAAGCAGTGAGGAACAGACCGCCGATGCGATCGGTCTTCTCGAAGACGACGGGCTTGTGGCCGCGCTGGAGCAGAACCAGGCCTGCCTCTACGCCGCCGATACCGGCGCCGATGATAGCAACCTTCTTGGGGTTCTTGGTGGGAACGATCTTGTAGCGGTTGTGCTGCATGGTCGGAGGAGTAAGTGCGCAGCGGCCGAGGTGCAGGGAGTCCTCAAGACCCTGAATGTTTGCGGTGCCCTTGTACTTAGCAAAGTTGAAGCAGCCGTTGTGGCAGCGGATGCAGGGCTTGATCTCGTCCTCGCGGCCTTCCTGGATCTTGATGATCCAATCGGGGTCAACGAGGTTCTGACGAGCGATAGCGACAGCGTCGAGACGGCCGGCGGCGATCTCTTCAGCAGCCTTGACAGGATCCATACGGCCTGCGCAAGCCACGGGCTTGTCGGTGAACTTCTTGATGTGCTCAACATCTGCGAGGTTGCAGTTGTCGGGCATGTACTGAGGCGGATGTGCCCAGTACCAAGCGTCGTAAGTACCGTTGTCGCAGTTGAAGAAGTCGTAACCCATGTCGCCGAGGTACTTGATAGCCTTCTCGGACTCGGGCATATCACGACCCCACTCTACGAACTCTTCGCCGGGAACAGCGCCCTTACCCCAGGTCTTGGTGTAGGACTTGACGGAGTAACGCAGGGATACGGGGAAGTCTTCGCCGGCGTACTTCTTGATGCACTGAACGATCTCGACGGGGAAGCGGAAACGGTTCTCGAAGGAGCCGCCGTACTCGTCCTCACGCCAGTTCCAGTTCTCCATGGTGAACTGGTCAAGCAGGTAACCTTCGTGAACGGCGTGGATCTCAACACCGTCAACGCCTGCGTCGCGCAGCATCTTTGCGGTCTTACCGAATGCCTCGACCATCTCATGGATCTCCTTAACGGTCATGGGACGGGAGAGCATATCCTCCTGCCAACGGTTAGGAGTTGCAGATGCGGAAGCGCAGCTGTAGCTTACGTCGACGATGGGGGAAGCGATCTTGTTGAGGATGGGATTCTTGTTCAGGACGACCATCCAGGGGGTAACTGCCATGGAACGGCCGAAACCGCCTGCGAGCTGAATGAACAGCTTGGAGCCGGTCTTGTGGTACTCTACCATGTACTCCTTGAGCTGCTTGAACATTCTCTTGTTCTGGTACAGCCAGCGGCGGCCCATGGTATCACGGACACACTGCATACCGGGGAGGACAAGGCCTACGCCCTTCTGTGCTCTCTGGAGCAGAAAATATGCAGCCTCTTTGTCGAAATGGCAGGGCTCAAGCCAGCCAAACAGAGAGGTGCCGCCCATGGAACACTGGACAATGCGGTTCTTGATCTCGACATTGCCGATCTTGAACGGAGTAAATAGGGGTGCGTACTTTTCGTTCATCATATGGTTCTTCCTTCCTTTAAATATGATTGACTGATTTATGACGGTAGATACCGTGCGCACTTAACACGCGGTATCGAACGTTTACAAAACGGTGTCATGCCATACGCGGGCGTGCCGCTTCACAATATTGCCTTGAGTATAGCATGTTTTTTCACAAATTGCAACCACAACATATGCCGATGAGGGCATATTTTTTGTGCTTATTGTCAAGAAAGTGAACATAACACGGCTGCTTTGTTCGGCAGAATGTCGGTAAAATGTTAAAAAAACAGAGCGCCGACCGGCACTCTGCCCAAGCTAAAATATGTAATTATCCTTCGAGACGGAAGAATTTTTGCGCGATTATATCGCCGGAGGATGCATTTATAATGTATATATAGTCCGTGGCCGTGCCGGTAAACTGCACCTTGTAGCATACCGTGTCGTCAATTTTTATCATTTCGGCGGTCACGTTCTGCGCCTTGTCGGGTGCTATTCCCGCATCGTCGAGGGCCGCCTCGCGCGCGGCGGCGTAGCCGATGTAGGCGCTGTCGTCTATTATGCAGCTTCGCAGCGGGGATATCATCAGCACGCACAGAACGAGCATGACGAGCATCTGCGGTACGCCCGTGCGCACTCTGCCGCGGCGCTGCTGCTTTCTGTCAAGCTCTCTCTGCGAAAGGTGAGCTCCGCTGCCTTTTTTGCGGGGCTCCGTACTCAGGTGCTTTCCGCCCTTGCCCAAGCAGCATCTCCTCCTTCCGCGAAAAACATGAAAATTCATGTACATTATATATATCCGCAAGGGCGTTTGTCAACAAAACATCTTCGGCAGATTGACCCGAGTGCAATAAAAATGTATAATTATAAGCACATTAGGCGCGAAAAGGAGTTTTTGCGAATGGAGCTTATTAAAAAACGCCCGATCCTGTGGTGGGTGCTGCTGGTGTGTGCGCTCACTGCGAGCATCGTGCTGCTTGCCGGCAGGATATCCGCCGAGAGCGGCAGTGTGCAGGTGTGCGCGGCGATGGAGGAGAAGGATCTTGAGGTTCTCGTGCGCGAGAGCGGTATACCCGAGCAGCAGTGGCGCGAGCGGCTCGGAGCGGTGGGGGTAAAATATTTCGTCAATGATATCTACACCGACCTGCCCGCCATGCCGCTCGTCGAAAACCGAGCCCGCACGAGCGTCATCGTGCCGGAGGGCTTCGACGTCAAAGCGTGTGACGGACCCATGGTCAAGACGCTGTATCTGTTTTATAAGTACGGCGTGCGAGTTATAGATAACGACCCGCAGGAGATAGAGGACCTGCTGTTTCGCGCGGTCATGGACCGCGGGGAGCGGCTTCTCGTGATAACGCCGTTTTTCGACAAGGATAACAGCGTGGTCGCGGATATCGAGGTCTACGAGCGCTGCCTGAGCGATCTTGCGGAGAGGCTTCAGGCGCGCGGGATAAGCTGCGGGGAGGATTTTTCCTGCCTTGACGCACCGCAGCCGAGCGTGTGGCTCGTCCTTGCGGCGGGCATTGCTCCGGCGCTTGTCGGCGCGTGGCTGCTGTGCAGGCTCATAAAAAAGGAGCGCTGGGAGCTGCCGGCGGCGCTTGCGGCAGTGGCGCTG
This sequence comes from uncultured Eubacteriales bacterium, assembly GCA_900556535.1. Lineage (GTDB taxonomy): Bacteria > Bacillota > Clostridia > Oscillospirales > Oscillospiraceae > F23-B02. The sequence goes on from USPI01000077.1 coordinate 5,492, forward strand.
CTTGCCGTTCTAACGCTGCTCAGACCCGCCCTTGCGCAGACGCTCATGATGCTTGCCTCGGCGGTGCTGTTCCCCTGCGCCTTTGCCGTAATCATGGTCGGCTTTGCCAAAAACGAGCCGCCGCAGCTCGGTAAAAGACCGCTTGCCGTCACGGTGCTGTGCGCCGTCGTGTTCACCGTGCTGTTCGGGCTCGTCGGCGGGCTCAATGTGTCTGCTATCATGGCGACGAAGGAGTATATGCTCGGAAACATCATGTTCCGCGGCGTTAAAATATCGCTGCTTGCGCCGCTTGCGTTTGCGGGAGTGCTGCTGCTCTGGCAGCTCCTGACCGACGGGCTGCCGCGCGCAAAGCTCATCCGCACCCTCGCGGTGTGCGCCGTGCTGCTGGGCGTTGCTGGCGCCGTTATGGTGCTGCGCTCGGGCGATGTGAGCAGCCACGCGCCGGGCATGGACAAGGTGCTCGCGGTGCGCAATTGGTTTGAGTATAATCTGTTCGTGCGGCCGCGCTCGAAGGAGATGTTCGTCGCCGTGCCGTGCATCGTCGTGTTCGTGTGGGCGTGCCGCCGCAGCCTCCCCGCGCTGCGTCTGCTCGGAGGCATGGGCGTGTGCCTTGAGTGTGTGTCCGTTGTCAATACCTTCTGCCACGCCGTCGCGCCGCTGGGCGTTTCGCTCATGCGCACCGTGCTCGCCGTGGCGATAGGCGTCGTGCTCGGCACCGTGGCGGTGTGCGTGCTCGAGATAATTTACCGCGCCGTGAATCGAAAAAAGGCGTGAGGGCTCGTAAGTAAATAAGAAAACAAAAATCTCGGTAACACCTTGCGTGCCGCCGAGATTTTTTGCGCCCTTACAGGCTTTCGAGCAGACCGCGGCAGCCGAGGGAAATGTCGCGCCAGGTCGCGCCGAAATCGCGCGTGTACCATGGGTCTGCGACGCTGCCGGGGTGGTCGGTATAGTCCATGAGCAGGCTTATCTTGCCCTCGCAGCCGTCCCCGCCGATGCGCCGCATATTGCGGAGGTTTGCCTCGTCCATGCCGATGAGCAGGTCGTATTCGTCGAAGTCGCGCCGTGTGAGCCTTCGCGCCTCGCGCCTCGGGCATTCCACGCCGTGCGCGAGCAGCTCGCGTCTTGCGGGCGGGTAGACGTCGTTGCCGAGCTCCTCGCTGCTGGTCGCGGCCGACGCGATCTCAAACTCCGCCTCGCGCCCCGCTTTTTTCACCAGATCGCGCATCACATATTCCGCCATCGGACTGCGGCAGATATTGCCGTGGCAGATGAAAAGCACTTTTATCATTGCTGCATAACTTCACTC
>USPI01000078.1 GCA_900556535.1 uncultured Eubacteriales bacterium
CAATATGATAGAATACAAAAGCTTAAATGACCTTGTTTACGAGGAAATCAGAAATAGGATAGTGTCCAACCGCTATCGTCCCGGGCAGAAGCTCGACGTCGATCAGATGGCGGCGGAGCTCAGTGTCAGCAGAACTCCTGTCACGAATGCACTCAAGACCTTGGAGAAGGAGGGCTATGTGACGATTTTGCAAAGAAGCGGCAGCTATGTCCGAAAGTATTCGAAGGAAGAGATCGAGGCGCTGTTCGATTTCCGAGAGGCACTTGAGGTCGTCGTTATCAAAAGAGCGATAAAAAATTCCGGCAAATTGGATATGCAGAGCTTTATCAGTGAGTTTAAGGATGATCTTGAAAAGCTGGATAAGGGCTCGGTAGCCGAAAATATGCGCCTTGCAGACGATGCTCAGCAAAAGTTTCACTCCTACCTGTGGAAGCAGTGCCCGGAGATAATATATAACGAGATCCAGAACGTCATGATGCTCACCCGCCAGATAACCGTCCGCCACATCAATTACTGCACCAAGCAGAGCAACGCTCTTGAGATAGCAAAAAGTGAGATAATGGTACACTTAGCAATTGCCGAGGCTATTGAAAACGGCGATGAGGAGAAAGCGCTTGAGAGTATCCGCGAGGATATATCGGGCACGAAGGATGACATTCTCAAGCATTTTGAGGATATAGAGGAGCAGGAAATAGCGCTTGACTGCGCTTTATAATAGTACAGTTTCGCTCATAAGGCGTCCAAAATGCAACAGTTTGTAGGGTTTCTACATACTTTTACCCTCACTTTTGTTCAGATTGCGTATTGCAAAAGTGGGGGTTTTTTGCTACCATAAACTAAAATATCAGATTTTAAATTTTAGACGAATCAAACCCAGACCACAAAATACAAATTTTTATAGCAAAAAAGGAGAACGCGGATGGAACAGAATAACAGCAATGTCCTTACAAAATCGCTGTCCAAGACGTACAAAAAGATAACTCATGCGCAGGGTGTCTATTTGTATGACGAGGACGGGCGACGCTACATGGACTTCGGCGCCGGACTTGCGGTGACGAACATCGGCAACGGCGTTAAGGAGGTCTGCGATGCAATTGCAAAGCAGGTTTATGAGGTGACTTATCTTAACGGCGGTGCGTTCACGAGCGCCGTAAGAGAGGAGCTCGCGTCGAACATCATAAAGCTTGCCCCCGAAGGAATGGAGCGGGTTTTCTTCTGCAGCGGCGGTTCGGAAGCGGTTGAATCAATGGCAAAGATCGCTCGCCAGTATCAGATCGAAATGGGTCGTCCGAGCAAGTACAAGATAATCTCCAGATGGCAGAGCTATCACGGAAACACCTTCGGAACGCTGTCTCTCGGCGGCCGTCCGTCGTGGAGATGCCGCTATGAGAATCTGCTGCTGCATATGCCGCATATTGCACAGTGCAACTGTTACAGATGCCCCTACGGCCTTGAAAGATGCAGTTGCAACGTGCCCTGCGCGGAGGAGCTTGAAAGAGTTATCAAATACGAGGGCGCTGAGTCCGTCGCGGCATTCGTGCTTGAGCCCGTTACGGGAACTACTGCAACCGCAACGGTGCCTCCGGTCGAATACATGAAGCGCATCCGCGAGATCTGCGATAAATACGACGTCCTGATGTGTTGCGACGAGGTCATCACCGGCCTCGGCAGAACCGGCAAAAACTTTGCCGTAGATCACTTCGGCGTGGTGCCCGACCTCATTTCCGTTGCAAAGGGACTTGGCGGCGGCTATGTCCCCGTCGGCGCCGTCATTGCGCATAAGAAGGTCGTTGACGCGATAGCAAACGGCTCCGGAATACTTGAACACAGCTACACCTTTGCGGGTATGCCCATAGCCACGGCGGGTGCAAACGCGGTCGTAAAATACATCATTGATAATGATATTGTTGCACTTTCCGCCAAAAACGGCGCTATACTTCTGCAAAAGCTCAAAGATGCCCTCGGCGATATTCCCGCAGTCGGCGATGTACGAGGCATAGGAATGCTCGCCGGAGTTGAGCTCGTTTCCGACCGCGAGAGCAAAACGCCGTTTGATCCCAAGCTCGGAATAGCCGGTAAGATCGCGGCATACTGCCTTGATAAAGGGCTTATGGTGCTCTCCGGCGTGACCGGAACCTCCGACGGCATTGTAGGCGACGCGCTTCAGATATCTCCCGCGCTGACGATGACACCGGAAGAAATGGACGTTGCCATTGCTATACTCAGAGAAGCCATCATTTCCGTGACGGCTATCTGAGCCCATGGAGGCAGACAATGAAAAATAAAATTCAGAAATTTGAGCTGTGGCTCGGGGGCGTAGTCCTTATTCTCATGGTCCTCGTGGTCGTGCTTCAGGTCATATTCCGCTACTTCAGCAACCCGCTTTCGTGGCCGGAGGAGGTCGCGCGCTGGACCATGATCTGGGTCACGTTCGCAGGAGCAAGCTATGCTTTTAAAAACGGCGGACTTATAAGAGTTGAGTTTTTTTTGAACAAGTACTTTAAGCCCGGCGCTCAGAAGGTAATAAACATCATTGATATGGCTCTGCTTGCCGTTACGTTCGGCTACCTGTTTTATTCCTCGGTGCTGTATATGATGCTCACCATCAAAAAACATCAGATGTACAACGTCACCCAGATGCCTTACGCAGCCGTTGCCGCGGCGCTTGCACTCAGCGGCGTGCTCTGCGTGATATTCTCGGCAAAGCAGATAATAGATATCGCCCGTATCAGCAAAAACGGCGCCGACGGAAAGGAGGAAGCCAAATGACTCCGTTAATAACAACGATAGTTCTGTTCGGACTTTTATTGCTTCTCCTGTTCTTGGGAGCACCGCTTATAGTGTGCATAGGTCTTCCGACTGCAATTGTAATGCTCATAAGCGGAATGCCGGTCGCAACGTTTGCCCAGCGTATGTTCGTTGCCGTTGACTCGTTCACGATGATGGCAATACCGTTTTTCATGCTGGCAGGTAAGCTGATGGAGGTCGGCGGAATGTCACGGCGAATCGTCAGATTTGCAAATGCTCTCGTCGGCTGGATGAAGGGCGGCCTTGCTCACGTTGTTATCGTAGCCTGCGCATTCTTCGGCGCTCTGTCGGGCTCTGCCGCAGCCACCTGTGCCGCCATAGGCTCGACTCTCATTCCCGACATGAAGAAGAAAGGCTACCCCGCCGACTTCGTTGCCGGACTTACAGCCGTCGCAGGCGGCCTCGGCGTTATTATCCCGCCGAGCATTACGATGATAATGTACGGCGTGTGCTCAAAGACCTCGATAGGCGATCTGTTCGTTGCAGGTATCGTTCCCGGCATACTGCTTGCTATCATCTTCATGATAACGGCAAGCGGCGAAGCGAAAAAGCGTCACATAGAGCAGACCACCGAGTTTACGCTCAAGGAGCTCGGCCTGAGCTTCCTCGACGCTATCCCGGCGCTGCTCGTGCCCGTAATTCTGCTCGGCGGTATTTACGGCGGCTTCTTCTCCCCGACGGAAGCGGGCGCCGTTGCCTGTGTGTACGGCTATCTTGTGGCACGCTTCTGGTATAAAGAGGTCGACAGCACGAACATCGGAAGCATTCTCGGCGGCGCACTCACGAACACCGTCATGGTGCTCATAATCGTCAGTGCATCGGGTGCGTTCAGCTGGCTGCTGACCGCAAACGGCGTGTCCTCCCTGCTTGGCAGCGCTGTCGGCAGCATCGCCGGAAACAAGTTTGTGTTCCTGCTGATATCTAACCTCATATTCCTGTTTATCGGCTGCTTTATAGAGTCGGTCGCGGGTATACTTATCGTAACGCCGATACTGCTCCCGCAGGCTGTCGCGCTCGGAGTTGACCCCGTGCACTTCGGCATTATAATGGTCGTAAACCTCGCACTCGGACTTACTACTCCGCCTGTCGGCGAAAATCAGTATATAGCCGCTGCAATTGCCGATATTCCCTTTGAGAAGCAGTTCAAGGCAAGCCTGCCGTTCCTTGCGGCAAACTTCGTCGGTCTTATGCTGATAACCTATATTGAAGAGCTTTCACTCTGGCTGCCGCGTTTGCTTGCCTGAGTGAGTTTGAGATGAAAAGAAAAACAAAAAACAGGAGGTAAACATGAAGAATTTAAAGAAGTATGCAGCATTGGCACTGGCGCTGGTGCTCGCTCTCAGCCTCTTTACCGGCTGCGGAGACGGAAAGAAAAACGGCGGCGACAGCGCCGACGGCGATTACAGCTATCACTGGAAGCTCGCAACCACCGAGACTTCCGACTACTACATGACCGTTCTTGCACAGGAATTCCTGGACAAGGTAAGCGAGCGCACCGGCGGCAAGGTCACCGGCGAGGTGTTCGCCTCGGGTCAGCTTGGCGGTCTTGTCGATGCACTTGAGGGCCTTGAGCTCGGCACGGTCGATATAGTTATGGACGGCTTCAGCTCTCTCGGCGAAGTCAACCCCATATTCGACGTTTGGGGCATGCCGTATCTGTACGATAACGACGAGCATCGCGACAAGTTCTGGGACGAGTACTTTGACGAGTGCTCCGAGCTCATTGCCGAAAAGGCCAATATCCGCATGGTGACCGTTCTTGACGGACTTAACAGAAACCTCAGCTGCACCAAGGCGGTCAACAAGCTTGACGACCTCAAGGGTCTCAAGATCCGCGTACCGACCATCACCACCTACATGAAGGTTTGGGAATGCTTCGGCACCGCACCCGTTCCCATGGCACTGTCCGAGGTCTACACCTCCATTCAGAATAACGTCGTTCAGGGTCAGGAAAACGATATCATGCTGACCATGAGCATGAACTTCTACGAGGTCGCACCCTACGCGATCATGACGGAGCACGTTCCCTACGAGGGCTCGCTGTTCTTCAATGAGGAGACCTTCCAGTCCTTCCCCGAGGAGCTTCAGAAGATCATTCTTGAGGTAGGCCGCGAGATCACCGAGAAGAGCCGCAGCGTGGTTGCCGGCGAGGAAGCAAAGACTCTTGCGAAGATGGAAGAAATGGGCGTCACCATTATTCGCCCTGACCTGACCGAGTTCAGAGCGGCAACTGCCGGTATGTATGAAGGCAACGACACCATTAAGCCCGTTCTTGACCTCATTGACAAAGCCAGAGCGTAACAAAAGCGAAATAGGATAAGGCTCGTTCCTTATCCTATTTTTTAAAAGGAGCAATAAGCATGAATCAAAGCAATATCATATTGGGCTGCGTTGCGGATGACTTCACCGGAGCAAGCGATGCGGCGTCGTTCCTGCGTGCTGCCGGACTGAGAGTGATAATGTGCACGGGAATTCCCGAAACCGCCGAACAGATAAGCGACTGCGACGCGGTCGTTATAGCGCTCAAATGCCGCTCCACGCCGGCTGCCGAAGCCGTGCGCGAGACCGCCGAGGCGTTTCGTTGGCTTCACAGTGTCGGAGCAAAGCAGCTTTACTACAAATACTGTTCGACGTTCGACTCCACACGCGAGGGGAATATAGGCCCCGTCATGGATACCGCCTTGGCAGAAAACGGCGAGAAGTACACGGTTTTGTGCCCGGCTCTTCCCGTAAACGGAAGAACCGTCAGGAACGGACGGCTTTTCGTTGACGGCGTGCCGCTGCATCTGACTCATATGAAGGATCATCCCGTAAACCCCATGTGGGCGTCGGATATACCCGAGCTGATGCGCGAGCAGAGTAAGTATCCATGCCACGTCGTGACAATAGAGGATATGCTGGCGGGCAAAGAACACATAGCTTCAATAGTCGAGCGCTTTTCCGCCGAGTCGGAGCACTTTTATGTAGTGCCGGATTACTTTGAGCCCGAGCACAATGCGCTGATATATTCGCTTTTCGGCGGGCTTAAAATACTCAGCGGCGGTTCCGGACTGCTTGCGGCAGTGCGCGGCGGGGAAAAGGCCGAACGCAGTGCCGATGTATGCGCCGCTTCAACCGGAAAGAGTATCTTGCTTGCGGGCAGCTGCTCGAGCATGACTTTAAAGCAGATAGAGGCATACAAGGCGGCTCATGCGGCAATTAAAATCGACCCGCTCAAGGTGCTTGACGGCAGTCAAAGCTGTGCCGTGCTGTGGGATGAAGTCGCAGGCCGCGACGGAGTGCTGCTGTACAGCTCGGAAAGCGCGCAGGAGATAGCGAGGATACCCGAGGCCGTCAGACCGCAGGTTTCCGAAAAGCTCGAAAAGCTCATATCCGAGCTTGCAATCAAGGCCGAAAGCGATGGCTACACGCAGGTGATAGTTGCCGGCGGCGAAACCTCCGGAGCCGTGGCAAAGGCGCTCGATTTCGGAGCATATCACATCGGAGAAAGTGTTGCGCCGGGCGTTCCCGTGATGATACCGGTCAAAAAGCCGGAGCTCAGACTCGTTCTCAAGTCCGGCAACTTCGGCAAGGAAGACTTTTTCGGCGCAGCGGTAGAAATGACAACGAAAGGCAGGCGCGGAGCATGAGTGAAGAACTTGAACGTAAGCTGAAAGACGCCGTGTGGATAGCGCATAGCCTGTTCGAGCGAGGCAAGACCTCCGGCTCATCGGCGAACCTCAGCTTTTTGCACGAAGGGAAAATATATATAAGCGCCGGCGGCACCTGCTTCGGCACGCTGACTGCCGATGACTTTGCCGTTGTTTCGATGAGCGGCGAGCGTCTGAATTCGCTCAAGCCCAGTAAGGAACTGACGCTGCACAGGGTTTGTGATGTTGAGAATGTGGGCGAAGGCCATCTGTGCCACCGACATGGTGCTGTAGGCGGGGATGTTGGCAACC
>USPI01000079.1 GCA_900556535.1 uncultured Eubacteriales bacterium
ATTATCATAACAGGAGGAAAGAATACTATGGTCAAATTTTCAAGCAGAATGGACCTTCTCAAGGGTTCCGCGATCCGTGAGCTGCTGGCACTTGCCAACAAGCCCGAGATCCTCTCGTTTGCAGGCGGTATGCCCGCACCCGAGCTCTTCCCCGTTGACAAGATAAAGGCTGCGACCGATGCTGTCCTTGAGGAGAAGGGCAGAGTCGCTCTCCAGTACTCCAGCACCAACGGCTTCGAGCACTTCCGTCAGCAGATCGCAGATCGCATGGAAGCAAAGCTCAACATTAAGACTAGCGCAGACAACATCCTCGTGACCTCCGGCTCCCAGCAGGGTCTGGATTACTCGGCACGAGTATTCTGCGATAAGGGCGACGTTATCATCATCGAGAGCCCGTCCTACCTCGGCGCACTTAACGCATTCAAGGCTTGCGAGCCCAACTTCGTCGCTATCCCCACCGACGGCGACGGCATGATAATGGAAGAGCTGGAAAAGGTTCTTGCCACCACCGAGAACGTCAAGATGATCTACGTCATCCCCGACTTCCAGAACCCCTCCGGCCGCACCTGGCCGCTCGAGCGCCGCAAGCAGTTCATGGACATCGTAAATAAGTACGAGATCCCCGTTGTTGAGGATAACCCCTACGGCGAGCTCCGCTTCGAGGGCGAGTACCTGCCCGCACTCAAGAGCATGGACACCAAGGGCCTTGTCGTTTTCCTCGGCACCTTCTCCAAGATCCTCGCTCCCGGCTACCGTCTCGGCTGGGTCTGCGCAGACGGTGAGATCCTCCAGAAGTACAACTTCCTCGCTCAGGCCGCATCTCTGCAGGCTTCCACCGAGGCTCAGCTCGTCGTTTCCAAGTTCATCGATATGTATGACCTTGACGAGCACGTTGCAAGCATCAAGGAGTGCTACCGCAAGCGCCGCGACGTCATGATCCAGACCATGGAGCGCGAGTTCCCGCCCGAGGCAAAGTTCACTCACCCCAACGGCGGTCTGTTCACTTGGGTCGAGCTGCCTGAGTACATCAACACCAACGAGATGGCGAAGCAGTGCCTGGCACGCAACGTTGCTTACGTTCCCGGCGACGGCTTCTTCCCCGATGCAGGTCACAATAACTGCATCCGCCTGAACTACTCCTGCATGCCCGAAGACAAGATCGAGCAGGGCATGACCATCCTCGGTCAGGTCATCAAAGAGCACCTGAAGAAGTAATTCAACATATGACTTTTATCCTCCTGTCGCTTTCGGCAGGAGGATTTTTTCGGCGATTATATGCACAAATGCAAGAAAAGTTTAAACAAACATAAAAAAGTGTTGCAATTATCGTATAGTCATGCTATATTGATGGCGATGACAAGGGCCGCGTCCCCCCGTGACCCTCTCTCTCCCGGAGTCGGCGCGCTCCGGGAGATTTTTTTGTTGCCCTCGGCGCGATTATGTGCTAAATTGATTTTATCGGCAGTAAAAATTTTTAAATTATATTAAAAGGAGATAATTCAAATGGAAATAGGCATTAAGGGCAGAGTTGAGACCGTCGTAAACGAGAATAACACCGCGAAATTCGTCGGAAGAGGCTCTCTGGACGTGTTTGCGACTCCGAGCATGATCGGTCTCATGGAGCAGGCGGCTCAGATGTCGGTCGCGCCCCATCTCGAGGAGGGGCAGGGCACCGTCGGCACGAAGCTCGAGGTTACCCATGACGCAGCCACGCCTCTGGGCATGAAGGTCTGGGCAGAGAGCGAGCTTATCGCCGTCGATCGCCGCAAGCTCGTTTTCGAGGTCAAGGCATTTGACGAGTGCGGTCAGATAGGCGGCGGCAGACACGAGAGATTCATCATCGACAACGAGAAGTTCATCGCAAAGGCCAACGCCAAGGGAGCAAAATAATGAAGCGTTTTGTCGTGCTCATCGGCAACTACGGCTCGGGCAAGACGGAGATAGCGATAAACCTCGCCGTGAGCTCCGCCGCGAAGGGGCTGAATACTCTGGTCATCGACCTTGATAAGGTCAATGATTATTTTCGCATGAGTGATAGAGTGGACGTGCTCAGGGACAGTAACGTAAATCTCGTTTCCCCGACCTTCGCGGGTCAGGGCGTGACACCGAGCAATATGTCCGCGGCGGTCGCCTCGGCGTTTGACGGCGACTGGGACCTGTGCATCTTCGACGTCGGCGGCGACGCTGCGGGTGCAATGTCTTTGGGCAGATACCACACGGACTTTGCCGCGCTTGAGGACGGACAGCTTGAGGTGTACGACATCGTGAACGTCTTTCGCCCCATGTCCGAAAGTCCGGAGAAGATCCTTCGGCTCAAGGAGGAGATGGAGGGCTTTGCGCGCCTTGAGGTCACGGGCTTTGTGAATAACTCCAATCTTCTCAATTACGCGAGCGCCGACGATATCCGCAGGGGCTACGAGGTCCTGCGCGAGACGAGCGATATGAGCGGCATTCCCGTTGCGCATACGACAGGACGCCGAGAGTTTCTTGAGGAATTCCTGCGCGACGGCAGGGACGCAAAATACATCGGCGAGCCCATCGGGCTTGAGACCTATATGCACCGCTCGTGGGAAGCGTTCACGAATCTGGGACTATAAAAAATTCCGCTCTAAGAGCGGAATTTTTTTATCCCTCCATGACGTGAAGGGCGCGTATGGCGGCGTTTTCGATGCCGTTTTGGACGTGAAATGCCTGATTTTCAAGCGATTGCGACTGCGAGGCGCTAAGCCCCTGCGCGTGTAGCTGCGGGATTATCTGCGCGCAGATATCCTCGATGACCATGCGCTTGAGCCGCCTGCCGTCCTCATCGTTTTCGGCGGTGAGCAGAAATTCGAGGGGCTCGGCAAGCTCGGAGAGCGTCGGCAGGGAGCGCATCGCTCGCAGCAGCCACTTGTAGTACGGCGCAAATCTTCCGTTCAGCAAAAACACGAGCTGCGCCGCGTTTTGCACAAATTCATTCATCGCCAGCATCGCCGCCCCCTCCTCGCCGTGAGCAAGGCAGCGGGCGTAATTATACTGCCCCGACTGTGCCATGAGTGCCAGCCGCGCGGCAATTTTTTTGCGCCGCACATCCTCCGGCATACCGTGCGCGATCTCGTTTCGGATGCGCGAAAACTCACCGAGCCCGTCGAAAAAGACCTCGCCGTTTACCGCCTGTGCAAGCGAATACGAGGGCAGGTAAAGCCATTGCTGCCATGTTTCGGGCGCTGCGGGCGAGCCGATGAAGCGGCGGTAGAAATCGCCTATGCGCATGACGCCCGTGCCGGGGCTGCCGAGCGCGGAGGCCTGAGATGTGCGCGCCCCGACCAGCTTGCGGTACTCCCTTGCGAGCGCAACGCCGATCTTTTCGTCGTCGGCGTCCGTGAGCCAAAGACAGAAGCCGCTCTCAAAATCATGGTCGCGTGAGATGTCGTCGTCAAAGCCGAAGCACTGCGAGCCGCTGCCGGCAAGCCCGACGGCAATGCGCTCCCCGTATTCGGGAAAGTGCTCGCGTATCATATCCGCGCCCTTTTCGAGATAGAGCTTTTTTGCCGCGTCAAGTCCCTTCATGCTGCGCCTCCAAACGGTTTTTAAGATCATGTGCATATACGAAAAAGCCGAGACGGTCGAATGCGGGGATGCATTTTGAAAGAGTGAAGGCGTAATACCCTCCGGAGCTCTCGGCCTCGGGCGAGCACAGCAGCGCATAGGCATTGTCAAGCGCCTTTTCGAGCCTTTCGCCGTCGCCGCGCATTTCGTAAAGCTCCGCGAGGTTGCACCAAGTGACCGCCGTGTCGTTTTCGGGGCTTTGGCAGAAGCGCATGACCTCAAGCGCAAGCAGGAAGTGCCGCTCGGCGCTTTCAAGCTCGCCCGCGTCCTGATACGACAGCGCCATGTTGTTGTACAGCCCCGCAAAGCGATAGTCGTGCGCGTCAAGGTGCTCGGAATATATGCGCGAAACGTGCCTGAATATCGGCAGCGCCTCGTCGGAGCGGCCGAGAAATTTCATCGTCGTTGCGGCGTTGAGCATGACGGTCGCACCCGATACCGTCGCGCCGAGACGGTGCTCGCGGATGAGCGTGAGGCAGCGGTCAACGGCGCTTTGCGCGGCGCGGCGATCACCCGTGCGCCTGTGCAGACCGAGCTGCTCGTTTTGCAGGGAAAGCTCGGAGCGCCAGTCGCCGTTTTCGCGTGCAAGGCTGCATTTTTCGTCGAGAAGGCTTGCCGCCGCGCTTAAATTTTCCGCGTTCAAAATTTCGTCGAGCTTCTTTATCGTGCTCGGCACGTCCACGACCTGCGGACATGGCAGCGCATCGGGCGTGCCCGTGTACGCCGCCGCGTCAAAGCAGCAGCGCGGCTCGTTGTGCTCGTTCATGTCATCACCTCGTTTTATGCTCTTATATTAGCACTTTTTCTCGCCGCAAAACAGTGGCTTGCGCAACAGAGCGCGGCGGGATATAATAGCTGCATGAAAAATATGCCGATGAAAATGTTTATAGCGCTTGAGGCGGCAGCGTTTGCAGCATTCACAGCCTTGGATATTGCGGGGAGCGTGAACACCGCGCCGATAAAGTTTTTTGCCATCGCGCTGTGCTTTGCCTTTTCCGTTTTCCTCTCGCTTCGATCGGGCGAGCGCACGGTTTCGTATGCCGTAGGGCTTTCGATGACGGCGGACGTGTTTTTGCTGCTGCTCGATTCGGGCTATGCCGTCGGAGTTGCGCTGTTTTTCGCGGCGCAGGCGGTGTATTTCGTGCGCATTTACCGCCTAAACGGGCACAAAAGCGCGGCCTTGGCGCGTGCTGCGGCGATGCTTGCCGCGATAGGCATCGTTTTTGCAGTCGGCGCCGCAAGCCCATTAAACATCCTCGCCGCCGCGTATTTTGCGTTTTTCCTGTGTAACGCGGTGCAGAGCTTTTCGGCGAAAAACAGGCTGTTTTCGCTCGGCCTGTGCCTGTTTTTGTGCTGCGATATATGCGTGGGGCTTCACAATATGCCCGCCGCGCTGCCGCAGGCGCTGCAATGCGCCGCCGACATCGGAATGTGGACGTTTTACCTGCCCTCGCAGGTCATGATAGTTCTTTCGGGGAGGAGATCGGATGGCTAAGATCCTGAGCGTTTTAATGAGCCTTGCCGTCGCGCTCGTGCTGCTGACGGGGAGCATCGCGCTGCCCATTCTCGTAAGACCGTTTTACTATGCGCATATTGAGCCGCTGGAGCTTGAGCGTGAAAGCGGGCTCAGCCGCGAGGAGATAGTGCGCGCCTATGACGAGGTGCTCGACTTCTGCGTCGGCGCAAGGAGTGAGTTTTCCGCCGGAGTGCTGCCGTTTTCGCGCTCGGGCGCGGAGCATTTTGCCGACTGCCGCGTGCTGTTCATTCTCGACCTGGGCTTATTCGCGGGCAGCGCCGCCGCGGTCGGAGCGCTTGCCGTTATCCGGCGCAAAACGCCGCTGTACCGCTTTCGCGGCAGGGGCGCGGGATTCTGGGGCGCGGCGGGACTGTGCATCGCACTCGGCGTCGTCGGAGTGCTTGCCGCCATCGACTTTGACGGAGCGTTCACCGCGTTTCATTCGGTGTTCTTCCACGGCAAGGACAATTGGCTGTTTGACCCCGCGGCCGACCCCATCATAACGCTGATGCCGGAGGTGTTTTTCCGCAACTGCGCCATTTTGATCCTTGCCGCCGTCACCGTATCGAGCGCCGCCGTCATGCTCTGCGCACGCAAAAAGACCATGCAGTGATCTGACTGCATGGTCTTTTTTTATTCAGTCGAATTCAACGGGAGTCGAGAAGGGCTGCTCAAGGCATTCGGGGTGTTCGAGAATGTGCTTGAGTATCCGCACGCTCTTGGAGTAATAGTAGCCGTCGGCAAGTCTTTCGTCGATGGTCAGACCGAGGTCGACGCTGTTTCTGTATTCCTCCGTGCCGTCCTCGCTCAGGAACACGCGCTTTTTCATTTCGCCGACAACGACGAAAATGGAGGTCGTGCCCCAGTTGGTGAGGTGATGGTAGCCGCTCTTGAGCTTAATGGAGCCAAGGTTCGAGAAGATGACCGAGGCGTAGTAAGGGTCTGCGGCGATGAGGTCCTGCGGGACTATGCCGTGACGGTCGAGCCGGCACAGCAGCCAGATGATGATCTTTACGAGAAAGCGCGGGATGGTCGTGAAGAAATCGAGCGTGTCGGCGGTGGAGTTTGCCGAGGAGGCGCTCTTTTCGCGCTTTATCTGCTTATACAGCTCATCATGCAGGGACTCAAGCGTCGAATCCTCGTTCGCGTAGATAAACGCCATGCCCTCCTCGGAGGAGTCGGAAAACTGCTTTTTGACGATGAAGGAGGCGCTGTAATTATTGCGCTGATAGAGGTTCTTGTTGACGATAAAGCGGTTGAGCTTCGGGCGCAGCACGAGAAGCTTCATGACGGACGCGACGATGACGTGGAAAAGCGTCAGCTTGAATTCGGGGTCCTTGGCGTTATATTCGGCTATGTATTTGTCGATATTCGTCAGGTCGATGCGCTCGGAGATGAATGCCTCGTTGTCGCAGCGGTTGGGGTATATCATCGGCATGATAAGATGCATACCGTCGATGTCGCGCAGCAGCTTACCGTCTCTGCGGTCGCCGAAGCGCCTTTTTTCTGTGCTCATACTTCATTCCTCTTTTATAAATATATTTTTTACGATGATTTGTATATAACATAGTGATTTTATCAC
>USPI01000080.1 GCA_900556535.1 uncultured Eubacteriales bacterium
GAGGAACAGGAGCTGCTGCTTGAGAGCGTTGACGATCTCATGGAGCAGTTCGGCACGGAAGCATATTTCAAGCAGTGCGACGAGGAGCACCGCTGGCCGAAGGAATTCACCGACGCACTTCTCGACGCGGGCTTTCAGACGCTCGGCGTTGACGAGAAATTCGGCGGCACCCCCGTTGACGTCCAGACGCTGATGCTGGTCTCGGAGCGCATCTGCCAAAGAGGCGCACCCATCTACGTTTACGGCAACCTCTGCGCGCTCAAGGACATGACCGAATACGGCACCCCCGAGCAGCAGGAGCAGTGCTTTGCCGAGGTCATGGCGGGCAACCCCGGCTTCGTTCTCGGCTTCACGGAGCCCGGCGCGGGCTCGGACAGCTCCGCGCTCTCCACGACCTATAAGCGCCGCGACGGCAAGGTCTACATTAACGGACAGAAGTCGTTCATGACCAACTCCGCCAACTGCAAATATATGCTCTGCGTCGCAAGAAACGCCGACGACGACGCGAGCCTGAAGGAAAACCGCTCCAGGTTCTCCATGTGGTGGATCCAACTCCACGACGACGAGGGCAACCTCATGCCCGGCATCAAAATGGCGCCGCTGGAGAAGATAGGCTGGCATATGGGCAACACCTGCGAGCTGACGCTCACCGAGGTCGAGCTTGAGAAAAAGGACCTCGTCGGCGTTGAGGGCAACGGCTTCATGCAGGCAATGGTCAACTTCGAGGTCGAGCGCCTGATCGCCTGCGCTCAGTCTCTCGGCGCTGCCGAGTGCGCCTTTGAGGATGCCGTGCGCTACGCAACAAAGCGCGTCCAGTTCGGCAGGCCCATCGGCGACAACCAGCTCATTCAGGAGCACATCACCGAGATGTACATGAAGATCGAAAATATGCGCAATTGGGTGTACAAGACCGCATGGATGATAGACAACGGGCTGCCCGTTCAGATCGACTCCGCCGTTGCGAAGCTCTACTGCGGCCGCGCCGCCTTCGAGGTGTGCGACACCGCGATGCAGGTCATGGGCGGCATCGGCTACACCAAGGACTGCCGCATCTCCCGCCTGTGGCGCGACCAGCGCGTTTACCGCATCGGCGCGGGCACGGACGAGATAATGATCCACATCGCGGGACGCGCGATCCAGAAGAAATACAAGTGATCGTAAAGGAGATTTCAGAATATGAAAGCAATACTAAACGACCTTATTGCCGAGCAGTCCCTTGTTGACTCCGTGCTCGACGGGCTCACCGAGGAGCAGTGGAAGCTGTCTCTCGACGGCTGCAAGCCCTGGCTGCTCCAGGACGCGGTCAACCACATCGCCTTCTTCGACTACGCCGCCGTGCGTCTTATGAACCACGAGTTCGCCGACCTGCTCGACGGGCTGGACGCCGAGGCGCAGCAGGACGAATACTACATTCCCCACGCCTACCGCCGCTTCACCGGCAAGGAGACTCTTGAGTGGTGGCGCACCGAGCGCACGAAGATGGACGCAAAGTTCATGACCATGGACCCCAAGGAGCGAGTTCCCTGGGCTCCGGGGATGCCCATGAGCGCAAAGAGCCTCTGCACCGCGCGCATGATGGAGCTTTGGGCACATTCGGTCGATATCTACGACGCTCTTGGCATGGACGTCGTCGTTACCGAGCGCATCAAGAACGTGCTCTTCCTCTCCTGGCAGTCCAGACCCTTTGCATACTCCATTAACGGTCTGAGCTTCGACAAGGAGACCCCCATGTATCTCGAGCTCACACTCCCTTCGGGCGAGGTCTGGGCAAAGGGTGATCCCGCATCTCCGAATTACATCAAGGGCAGCGCAAAGGACTGGGCGCTCGTTTCCGTGCGCCGCCGCCACTGGATGGACACAGGGCTTGAGGTCGCAGGCGACGAGGCACGGCGCTACGCAAACGTCGTTCAGTGCTACGCCGGCGGCGCCGACCCCCTGCCCGAGCCCAAGAACGTCAGATAGTGTATCGGGAGGACAAAGCTATGACTCTTGCTGAAAAACCCAAAAACACAAAATACTATATAAACTCCGCCATCGGCGTCAGCATCATGCTGTTTTTCGGATATCTTCCGACCTTTTCGACGGTGACCCCCATCGGCATGAAGATACTCGGCATCTACCTCGGTCTTCTGTATCTGTGGTCTACCGTTGACCTCATATGGCCCTCGCTGCTGGGCATCATCATAACCGGCTTCTCCGGCTACGACAGCGTCAGCGGCATCCTCGCCTCCGGCTTCGGTGACGGCACGAACGTGTATATCTGGCTCATCTGCCTGTTCGCGTATTTCATCACCAAGTCCGGCGTTTCGGACAACATCGTGCGCGCCATCATGGGTCTGAAATTCGCCAAGGGACGCCCGTGGGTCGTGTCGTTTCTGTTCTTCACCGCGGCCTACGCCGTCGGCGCTCTCGTTTCCATGACCCCCGCCTGCCTCATCGTCTGGGCGTTCTTTGAGAAGTTCGCGCAGGAGATGAATTACAAAAAGGGCGACAAATACGTTTCCTTTATGATCGTCGGCATCGCGCTTTCGGGTCTCATGGGCTTTTCGCTGTTTAACTTCCGCGTCCCCGGCAGCATCCTCATCGGCTACATCGAGGCAGCCGGCGGCACGGTCAGCTTCATCGGCTACTCCCTGACCGCCTTCGTGGTCGGCTTCGGCGCCGTCATCGTCTACACGATCTTCGGCAAGCTGGTGGTGCGCCCCGACGTTGAGCGCATCAAGGGCGGCTATGGATTCGCGGCAGGCGAAAAAATGACCCGCTATCAGAAGCAGCTTCTCGCTCTGACCTTCGCTCTTATCATCACCTTCATGGTGCAGAGCCTTCTGACCAAGACCCTTGTCGGACAGTTCCTCACCAAGCTCGGCACCTCCGGCATCGTCCTCGTCTTTCTCATCATCATCGGCTTTATCCGCCGCAAGGACGGCAGCTTCTTCGCAGACCTGCTCGACGGCACCAAGAACGGCGTCCCCTGGCCCGTATTCTACCTGCTGACCATCGGTATGCCGCTGTCATTCGCGCTCTCCGACGAGGCGCTCGGCATCCAGCCCATGCTCTCGGGCGTGTTCAGCAGCATCCTCGGCAGCAGCTCCTCGGGCTTCCTCATCTTCGTGCTGCTCATCACCTTCCTTGCAGCCTTCTCGACCCAGTTCCTGCTCAACCAGATCCCCTGCATGGTGCTCTTCCCCATCGCAAGCGCTTACTGCGCCTCGATGAACATCCACCCCGGCGTTCTGGCGTGCATGATAACCCTCTGCGCGAACGCCTCGATAATCTTCCCCTCGGCAAACCCCATCGCCGGCGTCATGCACGGCAAGACCAACTGGATATCCTCCAAGGACATCTACAAGTTCGCTATCCCCCTCACGGTATCCGTGTGGCTTCTTGCCGTCATCGTATGGCTCGTTCTCGGCAACACCTTCTTCAACATCGGCGTATGATAACTTCGCCGGATATCTGATTTTACGAAAAAGGAGAATATATTATGAAACGCAGTGAAATGCCCGTATTCGGCAATATGCAGGGCGTAAAGATCATCGGCACCGGCACCAGCATCGCAGGCCCCGTGGCGTGCACTCTCTTCGCGGAGCAGGGCGCCGAGGTCATTCAGATCGAAAGCACCGTCGCAAAGGACATGGTCCGCTTCATCGGCGATATCTGGTGGACCGAGCACCGCAACAACCGCACCATCGCACTGAACATCCGCTCCGAGGAGGGCGAAAAGGTGCTCAAGGAGCTCCTTGCGGACGCCGACATTCTCATTGAGGGCTCCAAGGGCGGCACATGGGCAAAGTGGGGTCTGACCGACGAGGTGCTTTGGGAGGTCAACCCGCGCCTGACCATCGTTCACATCTCCGGCTACGGTCAGACGGGCGACCCCTCCTACGTCAACCGCGGCTCCTACGACCCCATCGGTCAGGCCTTCTCCGGCTTCCTCGCCGTTCAGGGCGAGCCCGAGCCCGCACCTCCCCTCGCCGCAAAGCCCTACACCTGCGACTACATAACCGCGCTCTTCGCGGCATGGTCGGCCTCCGTCGCAATGTACCGCGCCCGCGAGACCGGCAAGGGCGAGAGCATCGACGTTGCGCAGTACGAGGTGCTCGTGCGCCTTCAGGCCGACTACCTCATCAACGGTCTCAACTACGGAATGCAGGCAGAGCGCACCGGCGTTTACGGCAACACCGTCGTCGCCATCCCCGGCGTTCAGATGTGCAAGGACGGAAACTACATCATGTCCGCGATCGGCGGCACGCCCGTGTTCAAGAAGTTTGAAAAGCTCATGGGTCTTGAAAACGACCCCGATTTCGGCACCGGCTATGCCGTTATAAACAAGACCGACGGCGCCCGTGCCGAGAAGGCGGTCAAGGCATACGTCGATTTCTGTATGTCCCACACCGCGGCGGAGGTCAACGAGATCTTTAACGCAAACGGACTGCCCTGCACCGTCGTCATGACCTACGAGATGATGAAAAACCACCCCCACTATCAGGCTCGCGGCACCTTTGCGACCTGGCACAACGACATGAAGGACGTTGACCTCATGGGCGTCAACTGCATCCCCTTCTTCAAGAATAACCCCAGCCAAATCTACCGCGGCGGTCCCGTTTACGGCGCGGATAACGAGGATATCCTCGAGGAGCTCGGCTACACCGCAGAGCAGATAAGCCGTATGTACGAAACCGGAGTCATCAAAAACGACTGATTCTGACACGATGACACGAAAAAAGCACGGAGAAATTTTTCTCCGTGCTTTTGATCTTCTCGATTCAGTTTTGGAAATACACATCCGGACGGGTGCGCGGGGCGAAGCGGATAAGCCCGGTCGAGTCAAGCTCGCAGCGGTTCATATCCACCGCGCTCGGGCGGCTGTTATCATAGGTCGTGTAATAATATATGCCCTTGTCGGCGCTGCAGCACGAGGTATAGAGCGTTATCTCATACTCGCCCTCGGCGACCTCACAGCAGCCGCGCTGCTGCTCAACGGAGCCGAGGATATGGAAAAACTGGCTCACGCTGCTCGCCTCGTCCGAGGCGGAGACCGAGTTTGCGCGGGTGAAGGCGACGCGGGCAAAGCGCGAGGCCGACGACAGATCACCCGGCAGCCCCAGTGCACCCATGCCGCGGCTATACGCCTTGAGCTCAACGCCCCGGCAGAAGCGGTTTTCCGGCTGACGCGGCGAGAGCGCCATATAGTCGCAAAGGCGCTGCATCTGCTGCTCAAACGGCGGGTTATTCGTGAGAACGCCCACGGGGTTATCGTAGATTTTAAGCCCGTCGCGCACGGACTCGACCGTTATTGCCTCGGTTCTGTCGGCTATTATCCAATGAAGCTGCGCCGTGGGGAGCTTTTCGGAAAACGGCGTGCCGGTGAGGTTAATTCTGCCGAGCAGCTCGCGCGCCTGAACGACGCTTTCGCACTGCGCAAGCACCCAAGGAATAAACTCAAACTGCGCAACGTCGCTGCCGTCGCCGCGCGGTGCGGCATAAACGGCGTTTCCGACGAAGTTGAGCCCCGCCATGCACAAGCCGCGCTCGTTCATGGCGTCGTAGTAAAGCGGATAGCCGTCGGCTACGTGCGCCATGCCGATAACGGCAAAATGCTCCTTGAGCTTCAGTCCGCTTCCAAACTCAAGCGGAAAGCGGCGCGGCATCACGCAGATCTCGTCGCCGTAGGAAAATTCATAGTCAAGCGTGCGTCCGAAATAAAATCCGTCCGTCTTATAGGTCGCTGCCGTACACATTTAATTATAATGCCCTCTTTCAATGCAGATAATAGCATTAGTATACCGTCAAATTGTTAATAAATCTACGGTGCGGGGCGCGGCGGCGGACTTATTTTGCCCTTCTGTGCTCCTTGATGCGTTCGAAGGCGGAGCGGTATTCCTTCTGGCTCAGGCGCGGGAAGGCAGAGAGCAGGTGGCGGTGGACGAGGTTCTTCTCCTCAAGCAGAGTGCGCAGCTTCTCGCGCAGCTCGGCTGCGTCCTGACGGGCATCCTCATGGCGCTCCTTGGCCTTGAGCGTGCCGTCGGTGAGCTCGTCGCCGATGCCGTAGGACACCCGCTCGAGAGCCTTGGCGACCTCGTCGATGGCGCGCATATGAGCATCGAGCTTGAGCGCGTTAAAGCCCGTGATGCCGAGGTCGGCAAGCAGCATCGCGGAGAGGATGCCGAGCATCACATTGCCGTGAGTGTGCGGGATGCTCTGAATGAGCATGACGAGCTTCATGACCATCGGGTGGAAGATATACAGGATGCACAGGCAGCCCACGCCCCACAGCAGCGAGAAGCCGAGGCAGACGTAGCCGCCGATGTTAAAGGCGTTGTCGCTGTAATCCCACAGGCGGGTGTGCATGAATTTTTCCGACACCCAGCCGACTATGAGCTCGAACACCGAGCAGATTATGACGCTGCCGAAATAGACGAGGAAAACCTTGTCCTGAACCGGCGCGAGCAGTAAAATGACCGCGACGAGGCCGTAGCCGTATATCGGGCAGATGGGTCCGATGAGAAAGCCGCGGTTTACGAATTTGCCCATGCTGGCGGCGTGGAAAATGACCTCCACACACCATCCGGCAAAACCGTAGAGAAAGAACAGCCACAGTAGCTGCTGGAGAATGCGACACAGGCGATTGCCCGTGACATTCTGGCAGAAGCA
This sequence comes from uncultured Eubacteriales bacterium, assembly GCA_900556535.1. Taxonomy (GTDB): domain Bacteria; phylum Bacillota; class Clostridia; order Oscillospirales; family Oscillospiraceae; genus F23-B02. The sequence continues at coordinate 6,655 of USPI01000080.1, forward strand.
ATGGCCCGGATGGAAGGCTATGGCCTGAAT
>USPI01000081.1 GCA_900556535.1 uncultured Eubacteriales bacterium
CATCAAGCCTTAGCGCGTTTTTCTCCCGTGTGCGATTTAGTAATCATTGCCTGCTTGCAAGTTTCGCTGCATCACAACATTTTGTGTTTATGTTCTTATGTAAACACAAGTTATGCCGTGCAGACCGCAAAAATGCCGAAACAGCACAATTGGCGGCTGTTTCAGCACATTTTTATGAAATTCCGACGGTTTAGGGAACTTTTATAGATTTTCTATCAGCGACTCGGCGCATTTCATGCCGTCAACTGCCGCGGAGCTTATTCCGCCGGCATAGCCCGCGCCCTCGCCGCAGGGGTAGACGCCGCGAACGAGCGAGCGCCGCCGCTCGTCGCGCAGGATACGCACGGGAGAGGACGAGCGCGTTTCGGGAGCGGTGAGCACGGCGTCCGGAGCGTCAAAGCCCCTGAGCTTTTTCCCAAGCTCCGGCAGGGCGTTTTCAAGCACCCGCGTTATGCTCTCCGGCAGTACCTCGTGCAGGTCGCACCACGAAACTCCCGGGCGGTAGCTCGGCGTGACGCGCCCCGCGCCCTCGCTCTTTTTATGCGCGAGAAAATCTCCCGCAAGCTGAGCCGGAGCCCTGTAATCTCCGCTGTGCGCAAAAGCCGCGCGCTCTATATCGCGCTGCCAGTACATCCCGCCCAGTGCGCCGGGATAGGGAAAGTCCTCGGTGTGGAGCGTGACGAGAAGTGCGCTGTTTGCGTTTTCGCCGTCGCGCTTTGAATTGCTCATGCCGTTGGTGCACACTCCGCCCTCCTCCGACGCAGCCGCAATGACCTCGCCGCCGGGGCACATACAGAACGTGTAGGCGCTCGTGCCGTCGGGCAGGTGGACGTTGAGCGAATAGTCGGCTGCGGGAAGGTCGCTCCTGTCCTCGCCGTACTGCGCGGTGTTTATATCCGACTGCCTGTGCTCAATGCGCACGCCCATGGAAAACGCCTTTGGCTCCATCGGCACTCCCGCCGCTTCGAGCATCTCGAAGGTGTCTCGCGCGGAGTGTCCGACCGCAAGGATAAGCTCCGAGCAGGCAAGCTCATATTCCCCGTCGGCGCTTTCGACTCTCACGCCGCGCAGGGTGTTGTTTTCCGTGACGAGCCCCGTGAGCTTTGAGTTAAAGCGCACCTCGCCGCCGAGGGAAATTATCTCGCGGCGTATACTCTGCACTACATTTATAAGTATATCCGTGCCGATATGCGGCTTTGCGTCGTATAAAATGCTCTCCGGCGCGCCGTGCTCATAAAAGGTGCGCAGCATATAGCTTATGCGCTTGTCGCGTATGCCGGTGTTGAGCTTGCCGTCGGAAAACGTGCCCGCTCCGCCCTCGCCGAATTGGACGTTGCATTCGGTGTCGAGCACACCGAGGCTGCGCATTGCCTCGACCTTCAGCTTTCGCGTTTCGGCGTCCGAGCCGCGCTCAAGGACGATGGGGCGCAGTCCGGCCATACTCAAAACAAGCGCCGCGAACATACCGCCCGGTCCGAAGCCCGCAACGACGGGGCGCTTATCCGACCTAAGCCTCGGCACCTCGTATTCAAACTCCTCGTACTCGGCAACGTTTTTGCTCTTGTTATTTGCAAGGAGCTTTTTCTCGTTATCGAGCGTCACGGCGACAGAATACAGCCAATGGATATCGTTTTTCTTTCTCGCATCGAGCGAGCGCTTTATGATTTTAAGGCTCTTTATCGCAAAGGGCGGAACTCTCAGCTCCCGCGCCGCCTTGGTTCTGAGCTTTCTTTCGTCCCGCTCCGTGTCGAGGCGAAGGTTTCTTACTATTATCATTTTCCGAGCCTCCCCGCAATGACGCCGCTTGCCCACGCCCACTGGAGATTATAGCCGCCGCAGTCGCCGTCAACGTCGAGCAGCTCGCCCGTTATGAACAGCCCCGGCACGAACCAACTTTCAAGCGTTTCGGGGTTCACGCCGCTCGTCCTTATGCCGCCCGCCGTGACCTGCGCATGGGCAAGATCCTCCACGCCGCGCAGCTCAAGCTCAAAATCGCGGCACGAGCGCGCTATCGCCGCAAGCTCGTTCCCGCTCAGCTCGCCGATGGACTTTCCGCCGCCCACGCGGGCATATTTTACGACCATTTTTCCGAGGCGGCTGTGCAGCACGCCCGTTAAAATATCCTCCGCACCGAGCTCGGGATTTGCCGCAATGCGGCCGCGCAGCTTTCCTTCTATATCGGCTCCGCCCGACAGGTCGATGTGTATAACTCCCCTGCCGTTTTCCGACGCCGCGCGGGATATGTCGAACGCGGCAGGACCCGAGACGCCCGTTTCGGTAAACTGAAGCTCGCCCTCGCTCTCGGCGACGATGCTGCCGCCGCACTCAAGCGCCGTTTTGGCGTTCACCCTCACGCCCTTTAATGCGCGCGGGTAGGTGGGGTCTGTTATGAGCTGCACGAGCGAGGGGCGTATTTGGGTGCACTTGTGACCGAGCGGCTTCAAAAGCTCATAGCCGTCCGTCACACCGCCGACCTTCGTGCCGGCCGCTCCGCCGCAGGAGACGATGACACGATCTGCGCGTATCTCACCCTCGTCGGTTTTAACGGCAAAGCCCTCGCCGCGCCTTTCGATGCCGCGCGCGGGGCAGGAGGTGCGCACGCTTATGTTATCGCGCAAAAGCGCAAAGCGCAGCACGTCAACGACGCTGTTTGCCGAGTTTGACTGCGGGTAGACCCTGCCGCCGTATTCGAGGCTGACCGTAAGGCCAAGCGAGTCGAAAAAGCGCAGAGTATCCTCCGGCGTGAAGCGTGAGAGCACCGCGGCAGGAAAATCCGGCTGCGCGCCGTGGTAGTTTTCGAGCCTTGCGCCGGTATTGGTGAGGTTGCACCTGCCGTTACCCGTGCTCAAGAGCTTTTTTCCGACACGCTGCTGCCGCTCAAGCAGAATTATTCTGTTTTGCTTATCCTCGCTTGCGCTTATCGCCGCGGCCATGCCCGATGCGCCGCCGCCGATTATCACAACTGTTCTCATTTTATTCTCCGCTGCGGTTTAAAATATCGTGTGCGACCGGCTCGTAAAACCGGCGCTTGATTTCATCCGGATCCTTCGTTTCGCCGAGTATGCACATTATCTTCGCAAGCGCGGCCTCGGTGGTCATGTCATACGCCTCAAGCACGTTGCGCCAGCCCTTGAGCCTGTGCCCGACGTTATAAACGGCAAGGTCCGAGCCCTCGTTCTGCACCTGCGTGGTCATGATGATGACGACTCCGCGCTTTATTGCGTCGATGACCGTTTCGAGAAACTTATCGTCGCCGTAGCTCGGAAGTCCGCCGACGCCGAAGGACTCGATAATAACGGCGTCCTTGCGCCGGGTCATGAATTCAAGAAGCTCGTGATCCGTGCCGGGTATCATTTTTATAAGCCCCACATTCGTGTCGAGCTTTTCACAAAACTCAGGCTCTGATTCACACTCGGGACGGATATACTGCATGAGCGCTCCGTCCTGCACGGTCGCAATGACGGGGTAGTTTATGCTCGAAAACGCGGCATACGACTTTGACCTCGTCTTGCGCGCCCTCGTGCCGAGAATGACGCGGCCGTTAAAGACGATGCTGACGCCGCAAATATCGTCAGAGCAGGCGCAGGTGAAGGCGTCGAGCAGGTTAACCTTTGAGTCTGTCGAGTCAAAGCTGATGGGCTTCTGAGCGCCCGTGAGTATGACGGGCTTACGCGAGCCGCGTATCATATAGCTCAGCGCCGCGGCGGTGTATGCCATCGTATCCGTGCCGTGGCTTATGACAAAGCCGTCGTATTTATCATAGTTTTCGCGTACGCAGCGCGTTATCCGCACCCAGTGCTCCGGAGTCATGCTCGTGCTGTCAACGTTAAAAAGCGAGACGCAGTCAACTCCGCAAAGCCTCGATATATCGGGCACGAGGGCAAGAAGCTGGTCGGGTGAAAGCTGCGGTGCGAGCCCGTCCGGACTTATTTCCGAGGCAATGGTGCCGCCGGTGCCGATCATGAGTATCTTCTTCATTTGCGCTCGAACACCCCGCTTTTGCCGCCGCTCTTTTTCAGAAGGCGTATATCGCCGATCTCAATATCGCGCTGCACCGCCTTGCACATATCGTAGACCGTGAGCGCGGCGACGCTCACCGCCGTGAGTGCCTCCATCTCAACGCCCGTTGCGCCCGTGCATTTTGCCGTTGCGGTTATCTCGACGCTGTGCGTTTCCTCGCGCAGCTCAAGGTCAATGTCCACGCCCGAGAGCATTATCGGGTGGCACATCGGGATGAGCTCCGAGGTCTTTTTCGCGCCCATTATGCCGCCGACCTGCGCGACCGCGAGCACGTCGCCCTTTTTCATGCCGCCGGATCTTATGAGCCGGAAGGTCTCCTCGTTTACGAGCACCCTGCCCACCGCGACCGCCGTGCGCGCGGTATCCTCCTTTGCGGAAACATCAACCATTTTGGCGCGTCCGCTGTCGTTAAAGTGCGAAAAATCAGCCATAATAATTCTCCATTTGCAAAATAACCACCCGAAGCCGTTCAGGTGGTTATTAAGATACGAATTTGTTCTTACTCCACGGAGATCATGTAGTAGTAAACAGGCTGTCCGCCGTCTACCACGGTGACTTCCGCGTCGGGGAATGCGTTCTCGATGGACTGTGCCGCCTCGTCCGCCTCGTCCTGCTTTACATCCTCGCCGTAGTACACGGTGACGATCTCGGGATCGAGGTCCTTGAACATTTCCTCCATCTTCTCAAGCATCGCACTCATCTCGGTGTAGCTGCCGATGAGCTTTCCGTCAAGAAGACCGAGGTACTCGCCGGCATGGATCGCGTAGCCGTCAAAGTCGGAGTCGCGCGCGGCATAGGTGACCTGCGCCGTGTGAACGTCGTCAAGCGAGCCCTTCATCGCCTCGACGATATCGGACACCTCGCCCTCGGGGTCGAAGTTGAGCATCGCGGTGATACCCTGCGGGATGGTCTTTGTCGGGATGACGACAACGGTCTTGTCCTCGCAAAGAGGAATGCTCTGCTCGGCCGCCATGATGATGTTCTTGTTGTTGGGAAGAACGAAAACGACCTCCGCGGGGGTGCGGTTTATTTCCTTTATAATGTCGGCGGTGGACGGATTCATGGTCTGGCCGCCGGTGACTATCGTATCTGCTCCGAGCTCCTTAAAGAGGTTTGCGATGCCCTCGCCCGCGCAGACGGAAACGATGCCGTAGCGCTTGGTGGGAGCGGCAACGCCGGTTTCGCCGGCTTCGAGCTCGCGCTCTACCTGCTCAAGATCGTCGGTTGACTGAGCCTTTTTGCCCGCCATGATATCGTCATACTGCGTGCGCATATTCTCGATCTTCGCAAGCTCAAGGGTGCCGTACTTCTGGCTCTTCGTGAGCGCCTCGCCGGGGATATTCGTGTGGACGTGGACCTTGAACGCCTCGTCGTCCTCACCGATAACAAGGCTGTCGCCGATGCTCGAAAGGTACGCTCTGAGCGGGGTGAGATCCACGTTCGGCTCATGCTTGCGCACGATGTAGACCGTGTCGAAGGCATAGGTTATCTCGTCCGTGCCGAAAACGTCGAATGCGCCGTCCTGATTTGCGATAACGCCGGGCTGCACCGCCTGCTTGGGAGCGGTGACCTCGCCGCGCAGACACTGAAGGAAGGCGGTGAAGATGATGATATAGCCCTTGCCGCCCGCGTCAACGACGCCGGCCTTCTGGAGCACGGGGTTCTGATTGACGGTGTTTTCAAGCGCCTCGTTGCCGATCCTCAGCGTGGTCTCGAGAAGCTCCTCAATATCCGCGCCCTTCTTGGAATACTCGACCGCGGCAGCCGACGCCATGCGCGCAACGGTGAGGATGGTGCCCTCTGCGGGCTTCATGACCGCGTTATACGCCGCGTCAACGCCGTCCTCCATCGCAGCCGCGAATTCCTTCGCGCCCACGGTCTCCATGCCCTTGAGCCGGCGGGAAATTCCGCGGAACAAAAGCGAAAGGATAACGCCGGAGTTTCCGCGCGCACCGCGCAGAAGAGCGCCGGCAACGCAGTCTGCGACCGCGTCAACGGCGTAGAAGTCTTTTTTGCGAAGCTGAGTGGCAGCCTCGTTCATGGTCAGTCCCATGTTCGTGCCGGTATCACCGTCGGGAACAGGGAAAACGTTAAGCTCATTTATCTGCTGAGTATTCTCAGCAAGCGCGGCGTCAGCGCAGAGGATCATGTCCTTAAACACCGCGGCGTCTAAATATTCTCTCAAATCAAAAGCACCTCCGGGAGGGAATTATCTGTATTTAACCGACTATCACGGTGTCGACAAAAACGTCAACGCTCTTAACGGGAACACCCGTTGCCTTGGTGACCTTGTAGCGCACCTCTTTAATAATGCTGCGGCACACGGCGCTGATGTTAACGCCGGTGTCTACTCCGATATGGAGCTCAAGCGACAGGCTTCCGTCGTCGTCAAAATGCGTTTTGACGCCCTTTGACATTGATTCTTTTCTCAGAAGCTGGAGCGGACCTCCGTCCTTGCTGCTGCCCGCCATGCCCTTAACGCCGAAGCAGCTCGTCGCCGCGGCGCCTGCGATATTCGTAAAGACCTCGCTGGTGATGCTTATGTTGCCAAGCTCATTGCTGATGTTCACCATACTAAAGGACTCCTTTCATCAAATAAA
>USPI01000082.1 GCA_900556535.1 uncultured Eubacteriales bacterium
CGAACACGGAAGTTAAGCTCACCAGTGCCGACAATACTTGTCTGGAGACGGACCGGGAAGATAGGTCAATGCCAACATCAAGGGGTTTGGCGCAAGTCAAACCCTTTGCCTTTGCCTCCTTAGCTCAACAGGTAGAGCATGCGGCTGTTAACCGCAGGGTCGTAGGTTCGAATCCTACAGGGGGCGCCACAGTTATTGCCGCCACATTAGTGACGGCAATACTGATATAAGGGCCTTTAGCTCAGTTGGTTAGAGCAACCGGCTCATAACCGGTCGGTCTGGGGTTCGAGTCCCTGAAGGCCCACCAATTTTATAGGGGAATAGCTCAGCTGGTAGAGCGGCGGTCTCCAAAACCGTAGGCCGAGGGTTCGAAGCCTTCTTCCCCTGCCAATTACAGCCCAACTTTGTTTTTGCAAGGCGGGGCTGTTTTTGTTTATATGATACTAAAGCCGGTGACGGGCAGCGCCTGTTACCGGCTGTTGTTATTTTTCCTCCGTGGTCTGGAGACTCTTCGGTGCGCAAGTCAATGGCGCGGCTGCCCTCATGCTTCACATCAATAACGGCCGTCTCATCGCCTCGTATTTCATAACGCCGGATGTTGACGCTCGGTAGGGGTGCGAAGGATTGCTGCATAATAAAGCTCGGCGGCACGAATGTGCTGTCGAGCTTTATTAGCATGTAATTATGCGGATTGTTATTTGGCTGTGAGCTTTTTGCAGATGGCCTTTCCGTACATTACGGGCTGCTCTCTGCCCTTGAGCGTGTCGTTAAACACGTGCTGCGGCAGGTCGAGCACGCCGTCCTTAAACAGCAGCACTATGGTCGAGCCGCCGAAGAGAAAGCGTCCCTTCTCGCTGCCGCGCTTTATAAACGACGCCTGCTGATAGTTGTCGATCTTTCCGACGAGGCACGCGCCGACCTCAATCTGCACGACGGGACCGAAGTTCTCGGTGTGCATGATGCAGTATTCGCGGGTGTTCTGTACGAACACGGGATGCTTGCGCACGGCGATGGGCTGTACGGTGTGGTAGCGGCCCTTGATGTGGCAATTGCTGCTCTTGTAGCCGTCGTCAATGTAGCAATAGCGGTGGTAGTTTTCCACGCCGAGGCGCAGCACGAGGCAGACGCCGTTCATGTAATCGTCCGCGATGGGTGCGCCGCCCACGAGGTCATCGACGTTGTAATAGCTGTTTTTTATCGAAAACACCGAGTCGCTGCTTATTCTGTACGCCGAGAGCGCGCCGTCGCAGGGGGAGATGAGGGTGTCCTTGTCGTTATTTATGGGACGCGCCTCAGGCTTTATCCTGCGGGTGAAGAAATCGTTGAAGCAGTGATATTCCTCCTGGCGATACTCGGACAGGTCGATGTGGTTCGTGCGGACGAAGCGGTCGATTTTATGCAGGGACATGGGAGTGTTCATGTATTCGCCTATGATCGCCGTGAGTATGGGATTTGTCATAATGCGCCGAGCCGGCCAGCCGATATGCTTTGCATAGCAGCAGTGCAGCCCGAATGCCATTTTTTTAGAAGTCATTTGTTCAGTTCACCGTCTTTAATCTTTCTTATCATCAGCACGGCAAGCAGCAGCACGCCGCACGCGAGAATTGTCGAATAGAAGCTGATACCGCGGCTTAAGAGCTCAACGCTCACGGGGTCGCGCACGATCTGCCCGAAGCCGCTGAGCAGGATATAGTCCGCAACGCCGACAGCGCCGGGAACGGGCACGGCATTTGAGCCGAGCACCGCGAAGGTCTGCACGGAAAAGGCCTTTAGCGCATCGTGCACAGCACCGCCCACGCTCATGAAAACGCAAACGGAAACGAGAATGACGGACAGGCGCTGGGCGAGGTTGCACAGAAACACTCTTATCAGCAGCCCCGTTTCCTTCTTGAGCAGCGCGCCGCATTTTTTGTACTGCTTTATCATCGCAAGAAGCTTTTCGTGCTGCACGTCATAGTCCTTTACGATGTGCATTTTGCAAAGCACGCGCAGCACCCAGCGTGACGCGCCGAGGATGAGCCGCTCGTTAAAAATGCACATGAGAAACAGCACGATGAAGGCGATCTGCACAACGACACCGAAGGCGATGAAGATCTTCGGGATGACGCTCATGCGCAGCACTATACCGGGGTAAACGACAAAGCACACCGCGCTTATTAAGAGTATCGACACCGTGTACATCACGAGGTTGAGCAGCAGCGCCATCGTTGACACCGCAACGGGCGTGCCGTAGCGCATCATGAAGATGAGCGCCGCCGGCTGTCCGCCTGTAGCAGAGGGGGTTATGGCGGAGAAAAATATATCCGCCGCGGAATAGAGGATGCCCTTTCCTGCCGAGAAGGGGTAGCCGAAGAACTTGCAGGTGCACTGAAGCCCGAGACCCTCGAAGTAGACAAATCCGAAGGAGCACAGCGCCGCCAGAGCTATCCACAGAGGATTTGCGTGGCCGAGCATAGCTTCAAAGCGGTGCCACGAAAAGCCCTTGGAGCAGCTTGTGATGACCTTGAGCGTTATCACGGATATAAGGGCAAGCAGCAGCAGCCACAATACATTGTTTTTTAAGCTTTTTTTCATAATTCATAAAGGCGCAGAGCCGTCCGCGCCGAAGCATTCCATGCCGCATCGGCACACTGCAAGCGCCGATATATCGTCTTAACTGTATGGTTTCAAATAGCACAGTTAGTATATCATACAAAAGCCATTTGTCAACTGTTTTACATATTAACTTTAAAGCGTTGACAAAAATGAAGGGCTTGGCATATAATTCTACTGTTATACGGTAAAAAAATCAGAAAAGAATGAAATCCCGAAAGGTGGATCTGCAATGAAAGATATTATCGAAATATTCGGCTCAATGGTTTTTAACGACTGCGTCATGCAGGAGAAGCTGCCCAAGCAGGCGTATAAGCAGGTCCAGCGCTCCATAAAGCTCGGCGAGCGGCTCGACAGCGACACAGCGGAGATAGTCGCAAACGCGATGAAGGATTGGGCGATAGAAAAGGGCGCGACGCACTTCACGCACTGGTTCCAGCCCATGACCGGCATCACCGCCGAGAAGCACGACAGCTTTATTTCTCCCGACGGAAACGGGCGGATAATTATGGAGTTTTCCGGCAAGGAGCTCATTCAGGGCGAGCCGGACGCATCGAGCTTCCCCACGGGCGGACTGCGCGCCACGTTTGAAGCGCGCGGCTACACCGCATGGGACCCGACCTCGTATGCGTTCATAAAGGACGGCGTGCTGTGCATACCGACGGCGTTTTGCTCATACGGCGGCGAGGCGCTTGACAAAAAGACTCCGCTATTGCGCTCTATGGAGGCTCTCAACCGTCAGGGGCTGCGCGTACTCAGGCTCTTCGGCAACGACGACGTCACCGCCGTAAAGACCACGGTTGGCCCCGAGCAGGAGTATTTTCTCATCGACAAGCGCGTTTATGAAAAGCGCCGCGACCTCATGTACACGGGCAGAACGCTTTTCGGCACGATGCCGCCCAAGGGTCAGGAGCTTGAGGATCATTACTACGGAACGATAAAGCCGCGCGTTGCGGCGTTCATGGAGGAGCTTGACGAGGAGCTGTGGAAGCTCGGCGTGCTCGCCAAAACAGAGCATAACGAGGTCGCTCCCGCGCAGCATGAGCTTGCTCCGATCTACACGACGACGAATATCGCCGCCGATCACAATCAGATAACCATGGAGCTCATGCAGAAGCTCGCACGCAAGTACGATATGGTCTGCCTGCTCCACGAGAAGCCCTTTGCCGGCGTTAACGGCTCGGGCAAGCACAATAACTGGTCGATGACGACGGACACGGGGGTAAACCTCCTCGAGCCGGGCGAAACGCCCTATGAAAACGCGCAGTTTCTGCTGATGCTGTGCGCGGTCTTACAGGCCGTGGACGATTATCAGGATATGCTGCGCATCTCGGTAGCGAGCGCGGCTAACGACCACCGCCTAGGCGCTGCCGAAGCGCCTCCGGCGATAATCTCGGTGTTCCTCGGCGAGGAGCTTGAGGAGATACTTGAGGCGATCGAAAACGACACGCCCTACGGCGGCAAGGAGAAGGAGCAGATAAAGGTCGGCGTCCACGTCCTGCCGAAGTTTGCGCGCGATGCGACCGACCGCAACCGCACCTCACCGTTTGCGTTCACGGGCAACAAGTTCGAATTCCGTATGCTTGGCTCGTCGGCGTCCATTTCCGGCGCAAACGTCGTTCTCAACACCGCGGTCGCGGAGTCGCTGCGCAAGTATGCCGACATTCTCGAAAATGCGGATAACTTCGAAACGAGCCTCCACGAGCTCATCCGCTGTGTTATCAAAAAGCACAAGCGCATAATCTTTAACGGCAACGGCTACGGCGAGGAGTGGATAAAGGAAGCCGCGTCGCGCGGTCTTAAAAACTTCCGCACCACGGTCGATTGCGTGCCGTATTACCTTGACATCAAAAACGTTGAGCTCTTCGCACGCCACAGAGTGTATTCTGAGATAGAGCTTGCGGCGCGATACAAGATGAAGCTCGACAGCTATTGCAAGATAACGCGCATCGAGGCGCTTACGATGCAGGAGATGGTCTGGCGCGAGATACTTCCCGCCGCGAGCAGATATTCCAAGCAGCTTTGCGACACGGCGCTTGCCAAGGCGCAGCTCGGCGTTGACGACAGCTTTGAAAAGATGCAGGCGGCAAAGCTCTCCACGCTCATAAGCGACACCGTTTCGGGCGTCAGGGCTCTTGCCGAGGCGTCTGCGGCTGCGGACGGATATTCGGATAACTACACCCGCGCCGCGGTGTTCCGCGACAAGGTCGTGCCCGCGCAGGAAGCTCTGCGCAAGTCCGTTGACGCGCTCGAAATGAACACGGCAGCCGAATTCTGGCCGTATCCCACCTACGGTGAGATACTTTTCAGCGTAAACTAAGGAGGAGCAAATTTGGAGCTAAGCAAAAAAACAGTCAAGCGGATCCTTCTCATAATAACCTTCACGGTCGTTCTTATATGGGGCATTTATAACCATAAGCTGCTGCTCAATTACCTGGGCTCTGTCTATACGCTCATAAGACCCTTTGTCATCGGTCTTTGCATGGCATATGTTGTGAACGTCATCATGCGCCCGATCGAGAGAATGTGGATGAAGGCGCTGTCAAAATGCAAGGGGCAGTGGGTCAAAAAGCTCAAGCGCCCGATATGCCTGCTGCTGAGTATCCTGCTCATCATCGGCATAATCCTCGCGGTTGTGTTCCTCATCATGCCCGAACTGAGCGATTCGGTCGCGTCTCTGGTGTCTATGATACCCTCGTATGCCGACGAGATAGAAGGCTGGTGGGATGCGCTGTCGGCGCGGCTGGTCAAATACGGCGTCGATCTGCCGCAGTTCAGCTTTGATCCGGATAAGCTCATTGATTTCCTCAAGGACGGCGGCACGGCGGTCATTAATACCACGCTTTCGGCTACGACCTCGATCGTGACGGCGGTCATAAACTTCGTGCTCGCTCTCGTGTTCTCCGTCTACGTTCTCGCGCAGAAGGAAACTCTCAAGCGTCAGAGCGAAAAGGTGCTCGCAAGGATCATGAAGCCCGAGCGCAAGAAAAAGCTACTTGCTTTGCTCGCCCTCGTTAACCGCACGTTTACGAACTTCATAACGGGACAGCTCACCGAGGCGGTCATAATAGGCGCACTGTGCTTCATCGGCATGGCGATATTCTCAATGCCCTACGCACCGGCAATATCCGTGCTCGTCGGCTTCACGGCGCTCATCCCCGTGTTCGGCGCGTTTATCGGAACCGCGATCGGCGCGTTTCTCATCCTGCTCGTCAAGCCCATTCAGGCGCTGTGGTTCATCGTGTTTATCATCGTGCTCCAGCAGTTTGAGGGCAATCTCATCTACCCCAAGGTCGTCGGCAAAAGCGTCGGTCTGCCGGGCATATGGGTCCTCGTCGCCGTTACCATCGGCGGCAACGCCATGGGCGTCATCGGAATGCTCATAAGCGTGCCGCTGTGCTCGGTGCTGTACGTGCTTGCGCGCAACGCAGTAAACGGCGTGCCGCTTGAGACACAAGAATAGAATAAGAACAGAAAAAGTCCCAGCCTTTTGGCTGGGACTTATTATGTATATACTTATTTCTCGTCTGTTTCGGCAGCCTCCGCGGGCTGCTGCTGCGCCTGAAGACGCTCTATCTCCGCCTTGAGCTCGGCATTCTGAGCCTTTAATTCGTCGAGCTTTTTGTTGACGGGGGCGAGCTGATGCTTGAGCTCACCGGAAACGATGCCCTTATAAAAGCCGTACTTACCCGTGAGGCTTGCAACGCTCAAAACGACTGCCGCGCCGCCCGCGACCGCACCGACCTTTTTCAGATCGACCTTGCGCGCAAGCTGAATGACCGTGCGCTTATTGAGCTTTCCGCCGGCGAGTATTTCGAGCGCACCAAGCTCCTCGGACTGCTTTGACTCCTGCGCTTCGCGCTTGGCAAGTGCTATCTTTTTCATGATAAAGACCTCCCGAAAATTATTTGCCTGTATTATACCACCGCCGCCGTTTTTTTCAAGTACTCGCACTGCGCATTTCGGTAAAAAAATCGAGCGCCCGCAGGGGATCACC
>USPI01000083.1 GCA_900556535.1 uncultured Eubacteriales bacterium
AACGCTGCCGACGTCGTTTGCGAGCACGTCCGTTGCCATCATCAGCTCGTTATATCTGTCGCGGCTCACGGCGGAGTGCGAGGTCACGAAGCTCACGATGCGCTCCTGGATGCGGGCAAAATAATTATAGGTCTGCGCGGCGCCTATAACGACGCCGTTTAAGCGCACGGGGTGTATCGTCATGCCCGCCGAGGGCGCAATGTAGCTGCGCTTTGCCGCAACCGCAAGCGGGACGCCTATGGAATGACCGCCGCCGAGCACGAGCGACACCGTGGGCTTTTTCATTCCCGCAATAAGCTCCGCTATGCCGAGTCCCGCTTCAACATCGCCGCCGACGGTATTGAGCAGAATGAGCAGCCCCTTTATTTCCTCCGACTCCTCCACCGCGGCAAGAAGCGGCATTATATGCTCGTACTTGGTCGTTTTTGTGTCCTCGGGAAGCACCTGATGTCCCTCTATCTGTCCGACTATCGTAAGGCAGTGTATGCTCCCCTCCCTGCCCTGCGGGCAGCTGCTGCCGAGCTCTTTTATTTCGTCCAAAAAAATCACCTCATACCTATTTTGGCAGGTACGAGGCGATTTATTAAATTGCTTTATGCTTTGTATGCCGCAAGCACGCCGAGGTAGGTCATGAAGCAGTCATACTTTGCGACGGTCTCGAAGGGAGAGTGCATACTCATGACGGGAACGCCCGCGTCGATGGTGTCGATATTGCGGTTTGCCATGAACTTTGCGATGGTGCCGCCGCCGCCCTGATCGACCTTGCCGAGCTCGCACATCTGCCACACAACGCCGTTGTCGGCAAAGAGCCTGCGCAGGTAAGCCACGACCTCGGCAGATGCATCGGAGGTACCGCTCTTGCCGCGCGCGCCGGTGAACTTGCAGATGCCCATGCCGTAGTTGAGGCGGGCGTCGTTGCGCTTCTCGCTGACCTCGGGGTAGTTCGGGTCAAATGCCGCGGTCACATCCGCAGACAGGCAGAAGCTGTTTTCAAAGCAGCGGCGCAGGGGCACGCTCTGAGTGCAGCACAGCTCCTCCATGAAGCATTCAAACGCGCTGCTCTGCATACCGCTCACGCCGTCAGAGCCCGTCTCCTCCTTGTCGGCCAGGATGCAGACGCAGGTCTTTTCCGGTGCACCGTCAAGGTCGAGGATGGCCTTGAGCTCGGCATATGCGCACACACGGTCGTCGTGGCCGTAGCCGCCTATGAGCGAGCGGTCAAGTCCGATCTCGCGCACCTCGAATGCGGGAACGGCGGTGAGCTCTGCGGAGAGGAAGTCCTCCTCGACGATGCCGTAGCGGTCGTTGAGGATGCTCATGACTGCCAGCTTCACTCTGTCACTGCCGTCGTCGGCATAGGGTACGCTGCCGATGAGAATGTTGAGACTCTCGCCGGTGATGCCCTCCTCCATGGTCTTTTTCATCTGGTCCTTGCCCAGATGCGGGAGAAGGTCGGTTATGACAAACTGGGGGTCGGCTGCGTCGCGGCCTATGGTCACGTCGATGACCTCGCCGTTTTTGAGCGCAACGACGCCGTGCAGCTCAAGGGGGATGGTGACCCACTGATATTTCTTGATGCCGCCGTAGTAATGGGTCTTGAAGAACGCAAGCTCATCGCTCTCAAACAGGGGATTCTGCTTGAGGTCTATACGCGGGGAGTCAACGTGAGCTCCGGCAATAACGCTGCCTTCCTCAAGGCTCTTTTTTCCGATAACGGCGAGCATGAGCGCCTTGCCGCGGTTGTTGCAGTAGACCTTATCGCCTGCGGAAAGAGCCATGCCCTTTTTGTACTCGACAAAGCCCTTGTCCTCCGCCATCTCGATCGCGAGCTTTACCGCCTCGCGCTCGGTGCGGGCGTTATTGAGAAAATACATATAGCCCGCGCAGTAGTCCTCCATGTCGATGCGCTGCTGCGTGGTCATGGTATCATAACCGTTTTTCTGCGTGTAGAACAGTTCGTCTCTGATATCACTCATTTTTTAAGCACTTCCTTAAACAGTTTTTTGCATTGTTTTCTAAAATCGGCTTCGCTGCCGTCATTATGCAGGACATAGCCGCATTTTTCCTCGAAATATTCGTTGGGGTACTGCGCCGCGACTCGCATTAGCGCGTACTCATAGCTTATGCCGTCGCGCTTCATGATACGCTCGATGCGCGTCGTTTTTTCTGCCACGACACCGATAACGGCCTTGCATCTTGCGCCGAGCCCGCTTTCTATGAGCGCAATGGCGTCCACGGCCGCAAGCGTGCCGCCCTGCATGGCCCAGTCGCGCAGTCTTTTATCAAACTCGACGCCGATATAATGATGCGTTATCGCGTTCAGATCCTCAAGCGCCGCTTCGTTTGAAAACACCGTCGCGCCGAGAGCCTTGCGGTCGAGCTTGCCGTCCGTTACGGTCCCGGGAAATGAGCGTTCAATATCCGCGAGCATCTGCCCGTCGGTTTCGAGCAGCTCGTGATAAAGCGCATCGCAGTCGATAACAAGCGCGCCGAGAGCCTCAAGCTCGCTCAGTGCGGTCGTTTTGCCGCAGCCTGTGCCGCCGGTTATTCCGATGAGCGTGATGCCCTCGGCAAGGGCGGAGCTTATTTCCTCCTCCGGCAGAGCACCGCGGCGCAGGATCTTATACGGCGCACAGCTCATGTCGATTATGGTCGATTCCGTACCCAAGCCGCACTCGCCCCCGTCAACGACGGCGGAAATTTTTCCGTCAAAGTAGCAGAGCACCTCCTGCGCGGTGACGGGGCTCTTTTCGCCCGAGGGATTTGCCGAGGGAGCGGCAAACGGCAACTTTGCCTTCTTTAAAAGCGCCTGCGTAAGCGGGTGATCGGGACAGCGCAGCGCAACGGTTTTGCCTCCCGCTCTGACTATGTCGGGCACGATGTCCTTGGAGTTTAAAACGATGGTCAGAGGTCCCGGCCAGAATTTATCCATCAGCACCCGCGCCTGCTTCGGCACCGCGCTGCAATATTTCGTCACTGCCGCGCCCTTATGGAGCATGAGCGCAAGGGGCTTCACCTCGGGGCGGCCCTTGACCTCATAGACCTGCTCGACCGCCTGCGCGTCAAGACCGCTGCACGCAAGACCGTACACCGTTTCCGTCGGCACCGCGACAAGCTTGCCCGCGGCTATCATTTTTGCCGCCTCGTTAAGGTTCTTTTCCGTTATTATCTTGGTTTCCATCAGCTCTCCGCCTGCTTCCTGAGCTTTTCCGCCTGCTCCGCGGTCACGAGCGCGTCAATGATGGGGTCAAGCCCGCCGTTGAGCACGCTCTGGATATTGAAATTTCGCACCTCGCCCGTGAGCCTGTGATCGGTCACGCGGTTTTGGGGGAAGTTATACGTTCTCACCCTGTCCGAGCGGTCGCCCGAGCCGACCTGGCTCTTGCGCTCGGCAGCAATAGCCGCGGCCTGCTTCTGCTGCTCAGCCTCATACAGCTTCGAGCGCAGTATCTTCATCGCGCGATCCTTGTTTTTATACTGGCTGCGCTCGTCCTGACACTCAACGACGACGCCCGTTGGCAGATGCGTTATGCGGATGGCGCTTTCGGTCTTGTTAACGTGCTGACCTCCCGCTCCGGACGAGCGATAGGTGTCTATCTGAAGGTCGGCGGGGTTAATTTCAAACTCGACCTCCTCCGCCTCCGGCAGCACCGCCACCGTGGCAGCCGAGGTGTGTATCCTGCCGCCGGATTCCGTTTCCGGCACACGCTGAACTCTGTGGCCGCCCGCCTCGAACTTGAGCCGCGAATATGCGCCCTGACCTTCGATGACGAAGCTCATTTCCTTTATGCCGCCAAGCTCGGTTTCGTTCACATTGACAATATCCGTTTTCCAGCCCTTGCTCTCGGCATACATGGAATACATTCTGAAAAGATCGTGCGCAAACAGAGCGCTCTCCTCGCCGCCCACGCCGGAGCGGATCTCCATGATGACGTTGCGCTCATCGTTGGGGTCGCGCGGCAGAAGAAGTATCTTTATCTCCTCGCCGAGCTCCTCGATGCGCGCCTTTGCCTCGTTATACTCCTCCTGAGCGAGCTCCTTGAACTCGGGGTCGGACATGAGCTCCTCCGCCTCCTGCATCGCTTTTTCGCAGCCGGTGTATTCCCGATAGGCGTTCACGATGGGCTCAAGCTCCTTCATCTCGCGCACACATTTTGTGTATGCCGCGGGATCGGCGTAAATATCGCCCATCTCCATGCGCTGCGCAAGCTCGGAATATCTGTTTTCAAGCTGTCTGAGTTTTTCCAGCATCGTTTTCTCCTGATAACTTTATATTAGAGTATGATACCACACTTTTTCGTTTCTGTAAATGAAAAAGCCGACCCGAGGCCGGCTTTTGGTGTTTTATCTGTTTTCAGGGGTACAGGATCATGAGCATATCGATGCGCTGGAAATCGCCCTCATCAATGCTGTACACGCCGTCATCGTCCTTGGTGACCTGAACGGAGATAGTCTGCGGGTCAAGGTAGCCGATGGTGGATATTCTGTTCTTCACGAGGTCGATAATGGCATTCGCCCATGCTTCCTCGTACTCCTCGTCGCTCATATCATTAAAATCGCCGTCGTCGATGCGAGCCTGCCACATAGCGTTAAAATTGTCGGCGTCGTCATCGGTCACCTTCTGGAATATGTCGATGGGATAGACGGTCAGCTCAACGAGGTATTTGTCATCGCTGCCGGTCTCGCTGCCGACCTCGTACTTGCTCTTTGCGTAGATCTCGTGATACAGATCGGCGATCTCGTCTCTGATATCGTCGCCGCATATATCAAGGTCAATGTTAAAATACGCGGCGAAGTACTCGACCTCGTTGTCGATGCCGGTCTCGTAATCATCCTTTGCCTTCTCCTCGTTGCTGCTTACGAGCTTGAGATAATCGCTGCTGAACTTTCCGAGATACACCGCGTCAAGGTTACCCTGAACGAGCTCCTTTGCCGGAACCTTGCTGCCGCAGCCGGTCAAAAGTGCCGCGCACATAACGAGCACCAGAATTACGGCTATTATCCTGACTTTCTTCATATTGTTTCCTCTCTTTTTGTAAAAATAGCACGAAATATCGCTGCCTTTATTATATTGACGCGCGCACTCAATGTCAAGCGAAGCAATCGTTTTGTCTGAACAATATCACAAAAAAAGACGCCCGAAGGCGTCTTTCTTTGAATGCTTAAATCAGATGAGTCCCTGCACGAGGATGATGACGATCAGGATGGGCAGCACCCACTGGAAATAGGGCTTGAGCTTGGGCGAAAGGCGGATGCCCTCTCCCTTGTTGACCTCGGCAATGTACTTGTCAAAGCCCCAGCCCCACTTGCTGACGCAGAAGAGCAGGTAAACAAGAGAGCCGATGGGAAGCAGGAGGTTGGACACAAGGAAGTCCTCCGTATCGAGCACGTCGCGGCCGCCGATTAGATGAAGATCGCTCCAAAGGTTGTAGCCGAATACGCAGGGCAGGCTCAGCAGTGCGAGCAGCACGCAGTTTATGATGACCGCCTTCTTGCGGCTGATGCCGAAGGTGTCCATGCACACGGCGATGATATTCTCAAACACGGCAAGCACCGTCGAGAAGCTGGCAAAGACCATGAACAGGAAGAACAGCGTGCCCCACAGTCTGCCGCCGGCCATATTTACGAATACCTGCGGGAGGGTGACGAAAATGAGCGAGGGACCCTGATTGGGCGATACGCCGAAGGAGAAGCAGGCGGGGAAAATGATCATGCCTGCCATGAGTGCGACAAAGGTGTCAAGACCGCAAACGCGCACGGCTTCACCCGTGAGAGTGTGCTTGTCGCTCATGTAGCTGCCGCAGATCTCCATTGCGGCAATGCCGAGGCTGAGGGTGAAGAACGCCTGATTCATCGCGTCCATCACGAGGCTTCCCAAACCGTTTTTGCGGATGGTATCAACGGAGGGCAGCAGGTAAAACTTCATGCCCTCGGCAGCGCCGGAGAGCGTAAGGCTGTGGACGGCGAGAACGATGATGAGCGCCAGCAGTGCGAGCATCATGAACTTCGACATACGCTCCAGGCCCTTTTTCAGACCGAAGCTGCAAACGATAAAACCTACCACGACGACGAGCTCCGTCCAAATGACCATCTCGCCCGGTGAGGCCAAAAGCTCCGTGAAAACAGCGCCCGTTTCCTCTGCGGACATTCCGGCAGCGAAAACGCCGGTCAGGAACTTTCCGAAATAGCTTGCTATCCAGCCGGTGACGGTCGTGTAGTACATCATAAGCAGGTAGCAGCCGATAAGGCAGAACCAGCCGTGGATATGCCACTTGCTGCCGGGCTTTTCAAGCGCCTTGTAGCCGTTAATTGCGCTCTGACGGCTCGCTCTGCCGACGGCAAGCTCCATGGTCATGACCGGAACGCCCATCACGAGCAGGCAGATAAGATAAAACAGAACGAAGTAACCGCCGCCGTTTTGACCGACGATATACGGGAAGCGCCAGACGTTGCCTATGCCGATCGCGCAGCCTGCGCTGACCAGCAGAAATCCGAGTCTGGAGCCGAAGGATTCTCTCTTCATTGAATGTACCTCTCTCTTTAGGAA
>USPI01000084.1 GCA_900556535.1 uncultured Eubacteriales bacterium
TAAATAACGATTTGGAGGGCTAAAATGAAATTCACAAAAATGCACGGAGCGGGAAACGACTTCGTGATCATAAACACCCTTGAGGAGGAAGCAGACCTTTCCGATATTCCGCGTCTTGCAAAAACGCTTTGCAGCCGCAGGACGGGCATAGGCGCGGACGGGCTCATGCTCGCAGCGAAAGCCGAGGGCGACGCCGACTTCAAATTACTGTTTTATAACTCCGACGGAAGCTTGGGCGAAATGTGCGGCAACGGTGCACGATGCATCGCCAGATACGGCTTTGAGCACGGTCTTGCCGGCAAAACGCAGAGGATAGAAACGACTGCGGGACTTGTGACCGGCGAGAGGATAAGCGAAACTCTTTATCGGATAAGGCTGAACGATCCGAGCATCATCGACCTTGAGAGTGGCGGATGCGCATACGTCGAGCTCGGCGATCCCGGAATACCGCACGCGGTGCTCATAAAGGACGACTGGGACGCGGTTTCCGAGGATGAGCTGCGCTCTCTCGGGAAAAAGCTCAGGTACTCCCCCGCTTTCCCGAAGGGTGCGAACGTGAGCTTCGTGAGGCTCACGGGCAAAGATGAAATCAAGGCCGTGACCTATGAGCGAGGGGTCGAGGACTTCACCCTTGCCTGCGGCACGGGCTGCGGCAGCATAGTGACCGCGCTGACGCTCATGGGGCTTGTGTCGGGCGAAAACGTGAAGGTTTCCATGCCCGGCGGTGAGCTTTTTGTTACGCTCACGCGCGAGGGGGACTGTGTACACGATGTCTTTCTCACAGGTCCCACCTGCGTGGTGTTTGAGGGAGACACAAAGGAAATATAATTTTCAATAAAATTTTTCTTTTCCATGCAATAAAAACGCTGGCTCGTGCATTGTTATGGTGAAAGGACTTCAAACGATGCTTTTTATGACATTTGCTGCAAACGAATACTCCGAGGCTGCCGCGCTGGAAGCGCTGCTGGCACGAGTGGCACACGGAGACAGGGACGCACTCGGCGAGGTTTACGAGCGCACGCATACGGCGGTGTTCGGCTTTGCGATGAGTATGTCGCAGTCTCCCTCGGACGCGGAGGATATTCTGCACGACACCTATCTTGCCGTGTACTCCTCTGCCGAAAACTACACGGCCAAGGGCAAGCCCATGGCGTGGATCATGACCATCGCCAAAAATCTCGCCCGTATGCAAATGAGAAAAGCAAAGCGCATTGCCGACGCTCCCGACGACGATTGGGGACGCTATTTGTCGGCAAAGCCGGAGGTGAGCGCCGATGAGCGCATTTTGCTCCGAACTGCGATGAGAATCCTTTCGGACGACGAGCAGCAGATCGTGATGCTGCACGCAGTATCCGGCATGAAGCACCGCGAGATAGCGCAGCTTCTCGATATGCCGACTGCGACCGTACTTTCCAAGTACTCACGAGCCATTAAGAAACTCAGGACTGCGATGGAGGCGGAATGAAATGAAAAACGATAAAAACATCGAAAATATGCTCCGAAGTGCCGTTTCCCACGCTGCCCCCGACGCTCGGGACGCCATTCTGAGCGCCTGCGACCATGAGAAAGGAAAGGTAATTTACATGGAAAAGAAAAGAAGCTCTCCCCTGCGCGGCTTTGCGGCTGTCGCGGCGGTGCTCGTGCTGATAATTGCCGGCGTTTTCGCCGTGAAAAACCTCGGTGCACCGTCCGACACGCTTGCAGCGGTCGTATCATTGGATGTTAACCCCAGCATTGAGCTGAATGTAGACAAGGACGAAAAGATAATCTCCGCAAAGGGTCTCAACGACGACGGACGGAGGGTGCTCGGAGATATGGAGCTTGAAGGCAGTTCCCTTGAGGTTGCTGTAAACGCGGTCATAGGCTCCATGCTCAAAAACGGCTACCTCGACGACATGGCAAACTCCATTCTCGTTTCCGTTTCCGGAGTGAACGGCTACGACGCCGACAAGCTGCGCAGCACGCTTGCAGACGATGTTAACAGGCAGCTCGAAAACTGCTCCGTGCTCAGCCAGGACGTTTCAAACGCCGACAGCGACACGGTAAAGCTCGCCGACAAATACGGCATCACCGTCGGCAAGGCCGCACTCATACGGCAGATCGTTGCAGCCGACAGCCGCCACAGCTTTGAGGAGCTTGCGCCGCTTAGCATAAACGAGCTCAATCTCATTGCAGACGGCAAGACCCTCTCCGGCATAGCCGCAAACGGCGCCGCCGCAAGCTCGAAGGCTTACATCGGACGCGACGCCGCCGTTGACGCGGCTCTCGGTCACGCGGGGGTCACCCGCAGCGAGGTGAGGAAGCTCGAAGTTGACCTCGATTACGAACACGGCAGCATGGTCTATGAGGTTGAGTTTGAGGTCGGCGCGGCGGAGTACGAATACGACATCGGCGCGGCGGACGGCGACATCGTATGGTACGAAATTGAGCGCGACGGCACCGTTGAGCAGGGCGGCTCGGCTATTGACGGCAAGGCAGCAATAAGCTCGGACGACGCAAAGGCCGCGGCTTTGAATCACGCTGGGCTCACCACCGCGCAGGTCACGCATCTCAAGGCGGAGCTCGACCGCGAGGGCGGAAAGCTCGTTTATGAGATCGAATTTAAATCCGGCGGACATGAATACGAATATGTGATAGACGCAGCCACCGGCGCCGTCATAAAAAGCGAAAAAGAGCACGACTAAGCTATATATAACAGAAAAACTCCCGTATATTAGGCCGGTTGAGACAAGAAAGCACACGCCTTAAAAGGCAGAGCGCGCACGAATGTCGTCGTTGCGGCGGCTTGCCAGACACAAAGTATGCCTGCGCCGCCGCGCCTTGACCTCGCACACGCTCCGACTTTTCAGGTGCTGCGCAGTTTTGAGCGAGAAATTTTTCGTTCAGGCAAAATTATAACAAAATCTCGGTAATACTTTGTGTATTACCGAGATTTTTTATGAAGCATGGGCGGAAAAGAGCCGCTCAAAACCGTATGTTTTTTTATCTCAGTCGGCCTTTTTCGGTCGGGAGTTTTCGGCTTTTAAAATCAGTATGCGACGCCCCAGTAGATCATGTGCTTTGCCTTTTTGCCGCAGATGGGGCAGGTGTCGCCGAGGTCTTCCTGCTCGAAGGGGATGCAGCGCGAGGACATTCCCGCCTGCTCCTTCATCTTCATTTCGCACTCAAGCTCGCCGCACCACATGGTCTTGATGAAGCCGCCCTTTTCCTCCTGAAGTGCCTTTGCCTCCTCAAGAGAGTGAGCCTCGAAGATGTGCTCGTCGAGGTTTTTCTTTGCCTTATCGAACAGACCCTGCTGCACATCGTCGAGCAGAGCGGGGATCCGTGCCTCAAGCTCGTCGATGGCGACCGTCGTCTTTTCGCCGTTATCGCGTCTTACCGCAACGCAAACGCCGTTTTCGATATCGCGGGGGCCGAGCTCAAGACGCAGGGGCACGCCCTTCATCTCATACTGCGCGCACTTCCAGCCGAGGCTGTTGTCGCTCAGGTCGATCTTGACTCTGATGCCGGCTGCCTTGAGGCGCTCGTAAAGCTCGTTTGCCTTCTCGGTGACGCCGGGCTTGTGCTGCGCGACGGGCACGACGATGACCTGAACGGGCGCGATGCGCGGGGGCAGAACGAGACCGTTGTTGTCGCCGTGGGTCATGATGATGCCGCCGATGATTCGCGTGGACATACCCCAGGAGGTCTGGTGCGGGTGGCGCTGCTTGTTCTCCTTATCGGTGAAGGTGATTCCGAACTGCTCGGCAAAGCCGGTGCCGAAATAGTGGCTGGTGCCGGACTGGAGCGCCTTGTGGTCGTGCATCATGCATTCGATGGTGTAGGTGTTCTCCGCGCCTGCGAACTTTTCCTTCTCGGTCTTGTCGCCGCGGATAACGGGCATTGCGAGGTACTTTTCGCACATCGTCGCATAGACCTCGAGCTGACGCAGGGTCTCCTCGCGCGCCTCGGCCTCGGTCTCATGCAGGGTGTGACCCTCCTGCCAGAGGAACTCTCTGCCGCGCAGGAAGGGGCGGGTGGTCTTTTCCCAGCGCAGAACGGAGCACCACTGGTTGTACAGCATCGGAAGATCGCGCCAGGAGTGCACGGTGCGGCTCCAGTGATCGCAGAAAAGCGTCTCGGAGGTGGGGCGGATGCACAGTCTCTCGGGCAGCTCCTCGGAGCCGCCGACCGTTACCCAAGCGCACTCGGGCGCAAAGCCCTCGACGTGGTCCTTTTCCTTCTGAAGCAGGCTCTCCGGAATGAGCATGGGCATGGAGACGTTCTCGTGTCCGCCCTCCTTGAACATCCGGTCAAGCTCTTTCTGAATATTCTCCCAAATGGCGTAGCCGTAAGGGCGCAGGATGAAAAGGCCTTTAACGCCGGAGTAATCGACAAGCTCCGCCTTGGTGCACACGTCGGTGAACCACTGGGCGAAGTCCTGCTCCATATCAGTTATCTGTTCAACTTTTTTATCCTTTGCCATTGTAAATTCTCCTTATGTTTAATAACTTATCTATTTTATAGGACTTGCCGCGGCTTGTCAATACCGCGCGCAGCCTGCAATTAAAGAAAAAATCTTGACCGAAATGGACTTTTTGTCTATAATAATATAGAACTCATATGTGTTGAAAGACGAGGTGACGTATATGAACAGACAGCGCTATATGGCTGAGCTGTCAAAACTTCTTACATTCATGTTCAAGGAAGATAAGGAAGATATCCTCGCGTATTATAACAAGATGCTCGACGAGGCCGAGGATGAGCAGGCGCTGCTTGAGAGCTTCGGCTCACCCACGAGACTTGCCGTTACCATCTCGCACAGCTACAAGCGCGCAGAGCGCAAGCTCGCGGTGGAAGCCGATTCAAAGGCGGACAAGCCCGACGAGGGCGAGACGAGCGTTGTGCCGGAGCACATCTTCGTTAAGCCTGTAAAAAAGGAAACTGCTGCGGAAAAAACTCCCGCAGCGCCGGCGCCGGGGCTTTCCTATGCCGATATAATCGAGGAGATACGCCGCGAAAAGGCCGAGGAGGAGGGCGTGGAATACACGCCGATGTTCTTTAACGAGCCCGAGAAGGCTCCCGAGGAGCCCGAAGCGGAGGAGGCGCCCGAGGAACTCGAAGCGGAGGAATCGGAGGAGGCGGATATCGAGGTCGAGATCGTCGAGACCCCCGCCGAGGAGTCCGAGCCGGAGGAAGCCGAGCCCGAGGAGGAAGCTCCCGAGGCAGACGGCGAGGCGGAAGAGGCAGCCGAGGATGAAGCCGAGGAAACGACGGAGGAAAAAACCGAGGAGCCCGAAGCGGAAGAGCCGCAGGACGCCGAGGAGACCGTAAAGACCGAGGATACCGAAGATACCGAGGAGAGCGAAAGCGCGCAGGAGCGTGCGGAGCTTGACGCGGTCACGGTGTTTGACCAGCTCGACAAGATGCAGCCGCCTGTGGAGACGGTGCAGTACAAGACGAACGTGGGGCTGCTTATCCTGTATCTCATTTTTGCGATACCCATCGGACTTGCGCTTTTCTTTGCCGCCGTTATAGTCGCCCTCTCGCTTCTCGCGGCAGGTGCGGTGCTTATCGGCTTGGGTATAAAAACGGTCGGCTTTGCCTTCTCCACCTTTGCGATATTTGCCGACAGCATTTTGTGTGCCGGTGCGGCGCTCGTGGCGCTTGCGGTCGCGCTCATGCTCATCTGGCTTGCGATACTCATTCTCTTCAGAGGACTCGGCGGGCTTATAGCGGGCATTAAGGCGCTCGGCGTAAGGATCTGCGTCAGGGAGGTGACCGTCAATGAGTAAGATATGGAAGGCCGTTTCGACGGTTGCGACCGTCGCGCTCGTGCTCGGCGTGCTGTGCATTCTCGCCGGCGTCGTGACGGGGGCGGATATGCAGCGCATAAAGGACATTTTCTATGCGGCGTTTGAGATAGAAAATCTCGTCGACGCATTCAGAGCGGTCATCGGCATCGCTCCGCTTCACTGAATATAAGCTTGCAGGGACAGCTTTTCGGCTGTCCTTGCGTTTTTATACAGAAAGCGTCCGCGGCATATGGGTAAAATTATATACCCTTCCCCCTTTTCAACACGCGGTGCTTCTGATATAATGCAATGGATAAATACTGGGTCACTATCGGCAAATAAAGACAGAGAGGACGATTTAAAATGATTTCCCACGGCAAAGAGATCAAGGTATTCTCCGGCAACTCCAATCCCAAGCTCGCAAATCAGATCTGCAACCAGCTTTTCAAGAACCTCGGCGACTGCACATGCTCGAACTTCGCTGACGGCGAGTGCTCCATATCCGTCCACGAGCCCGTGCGCGGCGCAGATGTTTTCATCGTTCAGTCGACCTGCAAGCCCGTTAACGATAACCTCATGGAGCTGCTCGTCATGATAGACGCGATGCGCAGAGCATCCGCAGGCAGAATAACCGCTGTTATCCCGTATTTCGGCTACGCCCGCCAGGACCGT
>USPI01000085.1 GCA_900556535.1 uncultured Eubacteriales bacterium
CTCGAGATGAGCGGAATCGACAGCGAGGAGTACACCGGCTGGGCCTTCGGCATGGGGCTTGAGCGTCTGGCTATGCGCAGATTCAAGATTTCCGATCTGCGTCTGATATTCGAAAACGACGTCCGCTTCCTGGAACAGTTCTGATGGGAGGAAATGAAGAATGAATTTAAGCAGAAAATGGCTTTGCGAGTTTGTTGACGGCGTTTCCGTCAGCGATATAAACGACCGCGAGTTTTCCGAAGCAATGACCCTTTCCGGCTCGAAGGTCGAGACCTACGAGGACATGGGCGCAGATATCGTCAACGTGCGCGTCGGCAGGATCGTTTCCATGGAAAAGCATCCGGATTCCGACCATATGTGGATATGCAAGACTGACGTCGGAGCCGAGGAGCCCGTGCAGATAGTAACGGGCGCATGGAACGTCCATGTGGGCGATCTCGTCCCCGCCGCACTGCATGAGTCCGAGCTGCCCGGCGGCAAGAAGATAAGCCGCGGCAAGCTGCGCGGAGTTATGTCCGAGGGTATGTTCTGCTCCCTCAAGGAGCTGGGTCTTGACGAGCGTGATTTCCCCTACGGCGTCATCACCGCGGCCGCGCTTTTAAACGATTACCACGCGCTGGATAAGGATAAGCCCTCCATCCCCGCGGATATCAAGGCCGGCGACAAGGTATTCGGCCCCGTCGTCGCAGCGCAGGTAAGCTCTGTCGAAAACGCGGGGCTCAACCTTTGGAATATTACGCTCGACCTCGGCGGCAGCAGCGCCGTCGTCGTGACCGTCTGCGGGAACATCCACGCGGGCGACCTCGTTGCGTATAACACCAAGTCCGAGAGCATCTGCACTCTTGCCGACCTTCACGCGCAGCAGGCGGAGTTCCCGCACTGCATTGCCGACGGCATTTTCGTTCTGCACGAGGACGGCATCGCCCCCGGCGACGACATTCGCCCCATAATCGGCGCTGACGACCACGTCATCGAGTTCGAGATAACCCCCAACCGCCCCGACTGCCTTTCCGTCATCGGTCTTGCACGCGAGGTCTCGGCCACCTTCGGCAAGCAGCTCAAGCTGCACACCCCCGTTGTAAACGGCGGCGCACAGGGTGATCTGAACGAGCTTCTTTCCGTCGAAACTCCCGCAGACGATCTCTGCCCGAGATACACCGCGCGCATGGTACGCAACGTCAAGATCGCTCCCTCCCCGAAGTGGATGCGCGAGAGACTGCGCGCAATGGGCGTAAGACCCATAAACAACATCGTTGATATCACAAACTACGTCATGATGGAGTACGGCCAGCCCATGCACGCCTTTGACTATCGCTACGTCAAGGGCGGCAAGATAGTCGTGCGCCGCGCCGCCGAGGGTGAGGAGCTCACCACGCTCGACGGCAACGTAAGAAAGCTCAACCCCAACATTCTCGTCATTGCCGACGATACCCGCGCGGTCGGTCTTGCAGGCATCATGGGCGGCGAAAACAGCGAGATAGTTTCCGACACCGTTGACGTCGTTTTCGAGTCGGCAAACTTCGACGGCACCTGCATCCGCAAGGGTGCACTGTCGCTCGGTATGCGCACGGAGGCGTCTGCGAAATTTGAGAAGGGTCTTGACCCGATGAACACGCTGCCGGCAGTTGAGCGTGCGTGCGAGCTCGTTGAGCTTCTCGGCGCGGGCGAGGTCGTTGACGGGGTCATCGACGTCATTAACAGCATTCCCGAGCCCACCGTTCTCGCGCTGCGCCCCGATAAAATCAACGCCCTGCTCGGCACCGACGTTTCCACGGAGGCAATGCAGGATATCCTTCGCAGTCTCGGCTTCGGCGTCGAAGGTGAAACGATAAGCGTCCCCTCCTGGCGCGGCGACGTCGGTCACTACTCCGACCTTGCCGAGGAGGTCGCCCGCTTCTACGGCTACAACAACATCCCCTGCACCCTCGTTTCCGGTCAGAGCACCCTCGGCGGCTACTCCGAGGAACAGCTTCTTGAGCAGCGCCTCGGCGCACTGTGCCGCGCGGCGGGCTATGACGAGATAATCACCTACTCGTTCATCTCCCCCACCTACTACGACAAAATTCGTATGCCCGCAAATTCGCCCGAGCGCGAGAGCTTCAAGATACTCAACCCCCTCGGCGAGGACACCTCCATCATGCGCACGACTACCCTGCCCTCCATGCTGGAGATACTCACGAGAAACTACAACTTCCGCAACAAGGAGGTCAAGCTCTACGAGCTCGGCAGGACCTATCACCTCGGTGGTGAGGACGGTCTTGCCATCGAAAAGAAGTACCTCTCCCTCGGCACCTACGGCGCGAAGGTGAACTTCTTCTCCGTTAAGGGTCTTGTCGAGGCGATACTCAAGGATCTTCGCGCAGACAATGTCCGCTATGAGGCGTGCACGGATAACCCCTCCTACCACCCCGGCCGCTGCGCCGAGGTCTACGCGGGAGATGAGTGCATCGGCGTTTTCGGTCAGATCCACCCGCTGGTCGCAGCAAACTACGGCGTTGACGCGGAGCTTTACTGCGCAGAGCTTTCTCTTGAAAAGCTCATGGGCGCCTGCGGCAGCGATCCCGTTTACAAGCCCCTGCCCAAGTTCCCCGCCGTCGCGCGCGACATTGCCGTTGTGTGCGACAAGGCAATCACCGTTGCAAGGCTCATAGACTGCATCATGTCCGCCGGCGGTCAGTATCTCAAAAACTGCGAGCTGTTTGACATTTACACAGGCTCCCACATCGCTCCGGGCAAAAAGTCCGTCGCGTTCTCGCTCACACT
Source organism: uncultured Eubacteriales bacterium (assembly GCA_900556535.1). GTDB lineage: Bacteria > Bacillota > Clostridia > Oscillospirales > Oscillospiraceae > F23-B02. The sequence goes on from USPI01000085.1 coordinate 2,764, forward strand.
CAGAGCCGACGACCAGACCCTCACCGACGAGCACGCCGAGGAGACCATGAAGAGTGTTCTTGACGCGCTTGAGCGCGACCTCGGCGCTTCCATGCGATAATTTTCATACGCCGTGTTCAATATTTCTCGCATTTTGCTTTACATTTGCGAGTAGAATGGTTATAATAGAGTATACATATTATTTTCCGGGGAGTGATCGAATATGGAAGACATAACGAGAAAATTTGCAGTCGTTGACAGCAAAACGGAAATGCGCGAGATCCTGTCGTCCGTATATAATTCTCTGAAGATAAAGGGCTATGACCCGATTAACCAGCTTGTCGGTTATATTCTTTCGGAGGACCCGACGTACATCACGAACTACAACAACGCAAGAAGCCTTATAACCAGGATCGACAGAGACGAGCTCATGCACGAGCTGCTCACGAACTATCTCGGCGGCTGAGATGCCCCGAGAAGAAAAGCCGGTGTGGTCTTGACCATGCCGGCTTTTTCCCGTGTATGACAGTTTTCGTCTTGTGAGCGCTATACTCCTTTTCCGCTGTAACGGCATTGCCAGCGCTTTCTCTATACACTTTCTATAATATGTGCGTTTTTTAGTCTTTTTTGGGCAAATGTACGCTTTTGCCTTTTATTACCTTGATTTTGATCCTGCACGCAGTTATAATGTAGAAGCTTTTTTTAAAGCGCCACCGCAGAGCGGGAGAAAAATTAGGAGGAATAATCATGGCAAAAGCGCTTAACGAGGAATGGTTCGAGAAACTGCGTGCAGACGTTCTGCCCAAGTTCTCCGAGAAGAAGCCCGGCAAGCTCAACACCTACACTTACACCGAGGTCTGGACCGACAACCCCGACGGAAGCACCTTCTGGTTCTACGTTGACGTTCAGGACAACGTCTGCATGGATTACAAGTGCGGCGTAGGCGAAGATACCGCCCCCGACGCTACCTTCACCGTCATCGGACCTTACGAGAACTTTGTTAAGGTCATCAAGGGCGAGTGGGACTCCAAGACTCCGCTCGTAAAGGGCAAGTTCAAGCTCAAGGGCAATCTGCTTGCTGCCGTCGCTCACCTGGGCGTATACCAGAGCCTCGTCGACTCCAAGAAGGCTGTTGACTGGGACTACGGCGTATAATTTCGCATTTTAAGCTCCGACGGAACAAGTCGGGCAAATACTTTTCACAATATAAAAAACCTCGGCAATACGCAAGGTATTGCCGAGGTTTCAGCGTGTTAAAAAAGTCTGTGACTTTTTTGCACGCTGAAAAACGCCACATTTTTTGTGAAGCTTACGCTTCACGAAAAATCTCGCTTCGCTCGTCAAAAAGCCTGATAGCTCAGGCATTTTTGATGGCTATAATCCAACTTGAGGAGGGCCTTGCCCCCTCAAACTCCCCCGCTGCGCGGTTATCTTTCCTCGGCAGCATAGGTTTTTCGACAGTCTGCAAAAAAATCTCCCCTGTCGGGGAGATTTTTTTATCAAATCAACTTCTCAATGGCAGCCACAGCCGCAGCCGCAGTCACCGTCCTCGTGGTCATGGTCACCGCAGCCGCCGGAGCAGCCGGAGCAGCCGCCGGAGCAGCCGCCCTCGTCGGACAGGAAGGGAAGCTGACCGCGCATGAGAAGCTCGGCAGCGTCGTCGGAGTTGCCGCAGAAGCCTGCGAATGCCACGATGCCGTAGGCGGCGAGAGCCGCTCTTGCGTGCACGCCGATGCTGCCGACGATGACGGCGTCAACGTTCAGGCTGTCCATGAGGTCGGCAACGGCCTGATGACCGCTCTCCTTGACCTCGACTATCTCCTTGGAGACGAGCTCGGTGTTGTCGTCATTGGTCTTGTAGACCGCGAACATCTCGGCATGGCCGAAGTGCTCGAATATTTCGTTATCCTTGTAAGATACTGCAATTATCATTTTTTATTCTCCTTTTTCTATGAAATCAGCCAGATCGCTCAGTGCGCCGGCGTCAATGCTCTCGACCTCACCGGCATCGACCATGGTCGCAATGACGGGGTCGATGGGCAGGCGTGCGGTGTGCTCTATACCGAATTCCTTCGCGGTCTTTTCGACCTTGCTCTCGCCGAATATCTCGTACTGTTTGCCGCAGTCGGGGCACTTGAAGTAGCTCATATTCTCGACAAGGCCGAGGACGGGGACGTTCATGAGCTTTGCCATATTGACGGCCTTTGCGACTATCATGGAAACAAGCTCCTGAGGCGAGGTGACAATAACTATGCCGTCGATGGGCAGCGACTGGAAAACGGTCAGAGGCACGTCGCCCGTTCCGGGAGGCATATCTACAAACATATAGTCAACGTCATCCCACAGCACCTCACTCCAGAACTGGGTCACGACGCCTGCGATGACGGGGCCGCGCCAAACGACGGGGTCGGTCTCGTTATCGAGGATGAGGTTTACGGACATGATCTGCGTGCCCTTGTTGGAATAGCAGGGGATAAGCAGCTCGCCCGTGCCGCGAGCATGCTCGTGCACGCCGAAGGCCTTGGGAATGGAGGGACCGGTGACGTCCGCATCGAGTACGGCAGCCTGATAGCCGCGGCGCTGCATCTCGCTTGCAAGAAGGCTCGTTACGAGGCTCTTGCCGACGCCGCCCTTGCCGCTGACGACGGCAATGACCTTTTTGACGCTTGCTGCGGGACTGAGCTTTGCGCTCAGATCCTCTTGGCGTTCACTGCAGTTTTCCTGGCAGTTAGAACAATCGTGTGTACATTCGCTCATTTAAGATTACTCCTAATATCAAATAAAATAATTTGTCTGCATTATAATACTATTATGCGCTTTTGTCCAGCCGTATCAAAAGATACGTTGCCGCAAGCCCCGTAAACACGCCCGTGACGATGCCCGAGGCGAGCAGCACGGGGGCATACACCAAAAGCGCGGCGGTCTTTGTTATCGCCACGGCGGCAATGAGCTGACCTATATTATGCGCCACGGCGCCGAGGGCTGACACGACCCAGAGCATTTTGAGCGGGAAAGCCCTGACGGTCAGGCACATCACCGCATACGCGAGCACGCCGCCGCAAATGCTGAATATAAAGCCCGACACGCCGCCGGCAAACACGCTGCCCATCGCAATGCGCACAAAAAGGATAAGCCCCGCCTCGCGCCTTCCCAAGAGAAGCATCGCAACGAGAGTTATGACGTTTGCAAGCCCGAGCTTCACGCCCGGAACAGGTACGGGTGCGGGTATTTGAGCCTCGATAACAAAAACAATGAGCGAGGCGGCGGTGAGCATTGCCATGAGGGCGAGCTTTTTGGTCTTAGCCATCTATATTGCCCCCCTGTATCTCGATCGTGAGCCTGTGCGGGAGGCAGACTATCGGTATCCCCGCCGTATTCACCCTGCCCCTGTCCATGCAAATGTGGTCGCGGCAGTCCGATTCGACCACGCGGATGCCGTCCGAGGATACGTTTATCTTATTATAACCGTACTTCGTTTTGATTTCCATGTCATATGCCACAACCACGGTATCAAGATCGATTTTTTTATATACCTCGCCGTCAACGCGAATGACCGCAATGTGCCCCGCCGCACCGTTATGGCGCAAAACGGCAAAGACGCCTATGCAAATAACAAGCACGGCGGCAAAAATAATTATCCACTTTTTCATCGAAACGCTTTTCATGAACCCATTGTA
>USPI01000086.1 GCA_900556535.1 uncultured Eubacteriales bacterium
GTAGCTTTGACCCCGTAACATACGGTCATCTTGAGATTATTTCAAGAGCATCAAAGCTGTTTGATAAAGTAATCGTGCTTGTTTCGGTAAATCCGCTCAAGCCGTGCAGTTTTACAATAGATGAAAGAAAACAGTTCCTGCGTGAAAGCGTTGTGGCGGAAGGCATAGGAAATGTCGAAGTCGACAGCAACGAAGGACTTCTCATCGACTATTTCAACGAGCATAACGCAGACGTTATCGTAAAGGGGCTTCGTGCTATTTCTGACTTCGAATACGAATTCCAGATGGCGCAAGCCAACAGAAAGCTGTGCTACAAAGCCGAAACGATATTCCTGACTTCAAAGAGCGAGTATACCTATCTGTCGTCCAGTATGGTAAAGCAGATAGCGATGTTCGGCGGAGATATAAGCGATTTCGTTCCGGAGTGCATACTCGACAGAATAAACGAAAGGCTGAAAAGATACTGACGAATTATATTTCGTAAAAATAAATCAGATGTTTGAAAGGACGGTATTAAAATGAAAAAAGTTATTTCCCTTATTCTCTGCGTGCTCATGCTCGGGGGCTGCTTTGCCTATGCCGACACGATAGAGGGCAGCCGCACCGTCATCGGCGCCGACCTCGACGAGGAGGACATCGCATTCGTCTACAAGCAGTTCGGCATCGACCGCGGCGATGTGAAGGAGCTAATCGTCACAAATGCCGAGGAGCGCGAGTACCTCAAGGGGCTCGTCGATGAAAGTCTCATCGGCTCGAGAAGCATCTCGTGCATTTACATCGAAGCGCTCTCCGAGGGCAAGGGTCTGGACGTGACCGTAAAGAACATCACATGGTGCACTCCGGATATGTACATGAACGCCATGGTCACCGCCGGCATCACCGACGCGAACGTCAAAATAGCCGCACCCTTCGAGGTTTCGGGCACGGCGGCGCTCACGGGCATTTACAAGGCCTATGAGGACATCACCGGCAAGAAGCTCGACGAGGACGCAAAGCTCGTGGGCACGAAGGAGCTGACCATTACGGCGGAGCTTGCCGAGGAGATCGGCAGCGCGGACTCCGCAGCCATCGTCAACGAGCTTAAGCTCATTCTCGATCAGACCAAGGACATGAGCGACGAGGAGCTTCGTGCGGAAATAATCAAGATCGCCGAGCAGTACGACGTTAATCTCAAGGACAGCCAGATAGACCAGCTCATTTCGCTGTGCCGCTCGATGGAAAAGCTCGATGTTCAGGCGCTCAAGGACAAGGTCGAGCAGATTCAGAAGTATCTTCAGGACATCGTCAAGACCCACGGCGAGGTAAAGCAGTTTCTCAGCACCGTCGCCGTGACCGTCACCGAGTTTGTAAATAAGATAGTCGACTTCTTTAAGGGCATCTTCGGCTGATAAAAAAATCCGCTCACAAAAAAATCCGCTCTACGAGCGGATTTTTTCATATTCATATCACGGTATTTGCGAAATATTACGCCAAGCGCAGTCCGATGACGCCAAGGAGCACCATCGCCATGAAGATCAGCTTCTTCGCGCTTTTGCTCTCCTTAAAAACAATGATACCGAAAAGGACGTTAAAAAGCGTACCGAGTCCCGTCCATACGGCGTAGGACACGCCGAGCGGCAGGGTCTTTGTCGCAATGGACAGCAGACCTATGCTCGTGCAGGAGGATATGACCGTCAGTATCGTGTATTTTACATTTTTAAGACCGTTTGAGAGCTTCATGCAAACAGTGAAGGCAAGCTCAAAAAAGCCCGCCGTCACAAGAACGAGCCACATCATTTTTCTTCGCCCTCCTTATCGCAGAGCTTGAGCCCCAATATGCCGACTATGAGAAAGCCGAGGGATATGAGCTTGAGGGGGCTTGCACCCTCGTCGAGAACGAAGATGCTTATGAGCGTCGTGCCGACGACTCCGATGCCGGTAAACACGGCATAGCTCAGTCCGATGCCGAGCACGTTCACGGCCTTTGCGAGCATGAAAAAGCTCACTGTGAGTATGACAATGGTTATAATGCTCGGCCAAAGCACGGTAAAGCCGTGGCTGAGCTTCATCGTGTATGCCCAGACTATTTCCATTAGCCCCGAGACCACGAGCAAAAGCCATGCGGCGTTTTTTTCTTTCATATATCCTCCTATGCAGTGCATTTAAAAAGTCCGGAAGGCGTTACCGCTTCCGGGCTTTTATATTATTCCAGCGCGTCAACATAGCGGCAGGCCGCCAATGCCGCACATGAGCCGTCGGCTGCGGCGGTGGTGAGCTGACGCACGTTCTTTTTGCGGCAGTCTCCGGCGACGAACACACCGGGGGTCTTTGTCGTGCAGCTCTCGTCGGAGTCGGCATAGCCGCCCTTGTCGAGGTCAATAAGCTCGGAGAACACACCGTTATCGGGCGCGTGACCGATCGCAACGAACAGACCGTCAACGCTAATTTCGCGGCTCTCGCCCTTGTCGTTGGTGACGATAAGACCGCTCAGCTCGTCCTGTCCGATAAGCGCCGTAATGCTGCTGTTCAGGACGAATTCGACATTCTCCCTCGCGCGCAGCGCCTCAACGAGCCTTGCCTCGCCGCGGAAGGTATCTCTGCGGTGGATAAGATAGACCTTCGAGCAGGTGTCGCTCAAAAGCATCGCGTCCTGAAGGGCGGAGTTGCCACCGCCGTTGACCGCGACAGGTCTGTCCTTATAAAACGCGCCGTCGCACACCGCGCAGAAGCACACGCCCGCGCCCATGAGCGCATCCTCGCCCGGGATGCCGAGCGTGCGGGGTCTTGCGCCCGCCGCGATGATGAGTGCCTTTGCCTCGAACGTACCGCCGAAATCGGTCTTGACGCGCTTGATGTCCCCATCGAGCTCCACGGATACGACCTCGTCCAGCTCAAGCTCCGCACCCTGCTCCAGCATCTGAGAGGTCAGCCTGTCGCCGAGCTCCGCGCCGGATATTGACGGGATGGTGGGGAAGTTTTCGACCTTGGGCGACCAGGTTATCTGTCCGCCGAAGGTGCTTTTTTCAATTACGAGAACGCTTTTTCCCGCTCTCAAGGCATAGAGGGCGGCAGTTAATCCTGCCGGCCCTCCGCCTATGATAATAATATCATACATTTTTCTGACCTTAATTACTTGAAAAGATAGCTTTTGATCGCACCGGCGCCCGCGAATTTCTCGACGTGCTCGCCGTCAATGATGACAAGCGTGGGTGCCTGCTTGACGCCGTAGTGCTTTGCAAGCTCGACGTTTTCCTCTGCCATGACGCGCTCGCAGTCAAGACCGGCCTTGTCGAGATAGCTGTAAACTATGCGGCAGTTGGGGCAATTTTCTCTCGTGAAGAGAATGGTGCGCTTGCCGTTTTCGCCCTTGCAGGTCTCCTCCTCGACAGCAGGCTCCTGCTGGGGCTTTGCCTCGGGGTGGATGGGACCCTTGTGGGTGAGGACACTCGTCTCGATGTTATACTCCTTGCGCTCCTTGTATTCCTGAGTCTTGCCTGCGTTCCAGTTCTGCACCGGACGGTAGTAGCCGGTGATGCGGCTGTAGACCTCGGCGCTCTCGCCGCACTCGGGGCAGGTGAACTGCTCGCCGGTGAGGTAGCCGTGATTTTTGCAGACGGAGTAGGTCGGGCTTATGGTATAGTACGGCAGCTTATAGTTTTCCGCGATCTTGCGGACGAGGTTTGCCGCTGCCTCCCAGCTCGGAAGCTTCTCGCCGAGGAAGGCGTGGAACACTGTGCCGGAGGTGTAGAGCGTCTGGAGCTCGTCCTGAATGTCAAGTGCGGAGAAAATGTCGTCGGTGTAGCTGACGGGGAGGTGGCTGGAGTTAGTGTAGTACGGGGTGTCGCCCTGAGATGCGGTGATGATGTCGGGGTACTGCTCGACGTCGTGCTTTGCAAGGCGGTAGGACGTGCTCTCCGCGGGGGTAGCCTCAAGGTTATACAGGTCGCCGTACTGCTCCTGATAATCCGACAGGCGCTCGCGCATATGGTTGAGAACGCGCTTGGTGAACTCCTGGCACTTCTCGGTGGTCATATCCGCGCGGATCCACTTTGCGTTGAGACCGGCTTCGTTCATGCCGACAAGGCCGATGGTTGAGAAGTGGTTATTGAAGTTTCCGAGGTAATACTTCGTGTAGGGGTAAAGTCCCTCGTTGAGGAGCTTGGTGATGACATTGCGCTTTACCTTCAGAGAGCGCGCGGCGATGTCCATCATCTTATCGAGGCGCTTGAAGAAGTCCGCCTCATCGGCCGCAAGATATGCGATGCGCGGCATATTGATGGTGACGACGCCGATGGAGCCGGTGCTCTCGCCGGAGCCGAAGTAGCCGCCGGACTTCTTGCGCAGCTCGCGCAGGTCAAGGCGCAGGCGGCAGCACATACTACGCACGTCGGAGGGCTCCATGTCGGAGTTGATGTAGTTGGAGAAGTACGGGGTGCCGTACTTTGCGGTCATCTCGAACAGGAGCTTGTTGTTCTCCGTGGGAGACCAGTCAAAGTCGCGGGTGATGGAATAGGTCGGGATCGGGTACTGGAAGCCGCGGCCGTTGGCGTCGCCCTCGATCATGATGTCGATAAACGCCTTGTTGACCATTGCCATTTCCTCGACGCAGTCGCCGTAGGTGAAGTCCTGCTCCTTGCCGCCGACGATAGCGGGCATATCCTTGAGGTCCGCGGGAACGGTCCAGTCAAGGGTGATGTTGGAAAACGGCGCCTGAGTGCCCCAGCGCGAGGGGGTGTTCACGCCGAAGATGAATGACTGGATGCACTGCTTGACCTCTTTGTAGGTGAGGTTGTCTATCTTGACAAAGGGGGCAAGATAGGTGTCAAAGCTCGAGAATGCCTGTGCGCCCGCCCACTCGTTCTGCATGATGCCGAGGAAGTTGACCATCTGGTTGCAGAGCGTAGACAGGTGGCTTGCCGGAGAGGAGTTTATCTTGCCGGGGATGCCGAGACCCTGCTGGATGAGCTGCTTGAGGCTCCAGCCGGCGCAGTAGCCGGTGAGCATGCTCAGGTCGTGCAGGTGCATATCGCAGTTGCGGTGTGCGTTGCCGATCTCCTCGTCGTAGATCTCGCTCAGCCAGTAGTTTGCGGTGATGGCGCCGGAGTTTGAAAGGATAAGTCCGCCGACGGAGTAGGTGACGGTGGAGTTTTCCTTGACTCGCCAGTCGAGGACGTTGACGTAGCTGTTGACGGTCTCCTTATAGTCAAGGTAGGTGTTTTTCATATTGCGCAGCTTCTCGCGCTGCTTGCGGTAGAGGATATATGCCTTTGCAACGCCCTCGTAGCCGCCGCGGGAGAGCACTGCCTCGACGCTGTCCTGAATATCCTCAACGGCAACGTAGCCGTCCTTTATCTTCGGCAGGAAGTCCGCGGATACCTTGAGTGCGATGAAATCAATGATATCGTCGGTGTACTCGGTATCGGTCGCCTCGAACGCCTTCTTGATCGCGCTTGTGATCTTGTTGATGTCGAAATCAACTATCTTTCCGTCTCTCTTGATGATCTGATACATTTCTCTTTCCTCCGTAATTGCTCAAACACCTCTCACCTCGACAGTCGGGACGTATTCCCTGACCGCCTCGGCAAGCTCGTGCATTTGTTTTTCGTCATAAGCGGACAGACCCTCGCCCATTACAAGGCTGCCCGAATCCTTAAACTGCTGTAAGTAGTATTCCTTCGCGCCGCTTATCCATTTTGCAGCGCCTATAAGACTTTCCTTCGTGTGGATGCCGCGCACAACGGTCGTGCGAAATTCGTAGTCAACGCTGCCTTCGAGCAGGAAGTTTTTTGACTGCTCCACCGGAGCAATGTCAAAGCGCTCAAAGCCGATCGTTTCGGCGTAGCTTTCCGGCGCGTTTTTAATATCCATCGCAACGCGGTCAACAAGCCCCGCCCCGACTATCTCACGCAAAAGCGCGGGATTTGAGCCGTTCGTGTCGAGCTTTATCTTATATCCCAGCTCCTTGATGCGCGAAAGAAATTCCGGCATATCCCTGTGCAGCAGCGGCTCACCGCCCGTGACGGCGACTCCGTCAAGAACGCCGCGGCGCTTGCGCAGGAAGTCAAACACCTCGCCGTCCGTGAGGTAATTCGGCTCTATCTGCTCTGGCAGCACCAGCATCGCGTTGTGGCAGAATGGGCATCTGAAATTGCACCCCGCCGTAAACACCGTGCAGGCGACCGTTCCCGGGTAGTCAAGAAGCGTAAGTTTTTGGATACCTGTGACTTGCATTGCATACTCCTTGTTTTATTCAGTGTTCTAAACAATAGCATAAGCCGATGGGCTTGTCAATAGAAAACCACAAAATGTAGTTATTTTTACCGCTTTGTAACCCATTTTGCCACTAAATATAGTGTTTCGTAATTTTACCGTGAGTTATTATTCCCGCTCGTTTTTTCGCCGTGAAAGTTTTGCGCCGCGCA
>USPI01000087.1 GCA_900556535.1 uncultured Eubacteriales bacterium
TTTTTTTTTTTTTAATGATACGGCGACCACCGAGATCTACACTCTTTCCCTACACGACGCTCTTCCGATCTAAAGGCGTTCGCTTTTCAACTATCAATCGTATTTGCTATTTTCTCGAATGTGATGTGGGCGATATACTGAAATTTGACGGACTTTTGGAGGAAGAAGATGAAGAATAAAATAGGTATGATAATACTCGCCTGTGTGTTGGCTGTCTCCTTCGTTTTGGGCGCAACGGGTGCGGTGACCTTCGCAACGGATGAACCGACAGACAACACGGGTGATGCAAGCAAGGACAGATTGATCGGTGTTTTTATCACTACGGAGTATTTGGATCTGTTCGATTCTGAAAGCTATGTTAAAGACAATGCAGATAAAGTCCTGTCGGGCGGCGAGATCGGCTCATCTGACAGCGCACAGTATCAAGGCAGATTATATGCTATACTTGTTGATGAGCCCTATACAGATCCGGAAACGGGAGAAACCGCAACGACAAAGAAATTCGTGTTTGACGGTATAGAGGGTATTTCGTATTTTGCTGCAAGATATACGGATGAAAACGGAACACAATATTTGGGGACCGGTGACGATGATGCAATATCCGATGCACATACAGGGCTGCATTACACCGATGCAGGCGACGGCATTGATATGAAAGGGACGATTTATGTTTCTGCATCCAAGGGCTACGATGTGTTCTACTGTAACCCCGTGTATCAAACCGCCGCCGGTGAAGTGTATCTCGTGTCCGGTCAAGGGGTGAGCTGCGGCGGTGAGCTCTCGGCGGGTATGTCCGGCAGTCAGGCACTGAAAGAGGAGCAGCCGGTCACGATAGACGGGAAAAGCGAAACTGTCAGTTCAAGCATTGAAGTCAGCATCTGTTTTATGGATACGCCCATAGGTACAAGCATACTTCAGTTTGACCGAGACGGCAGCATTGTTGCCCGTGCGGATTATGCGGCAGGTGCTTTGCCGGCCGAGATCACGGTAAGCTCGGATACAGAGTATATTATCGCAGAAACTCGTATGAGCTCCGCAGACGGTAAGGAGACCGTAACAAGAGAATTGTTCCGTCAGGATGACGAGAGCCTATATGCTTTTTTCTGCCGAGAAGACGGCATTTGCATCAAGCAGTATTGCAGTATAGCTTGGGGCTGAAAAGCTTTGCGACAGCAGGCAAGCGCCGCTATCATCTGCGATAATCGACCTATAAATTCTGCCGAGCGGTCGTGATGCACGGTTTGTTAATCTGCGTTGCTTGCGCTCCCGGGCGGTTAGATGGTATATTAAAGCCGCAAGGAGGTAGAAATCATGTTCTCTGAAAATTTAAAAACGCTGCGAAAGCAGAAGGGATATACTCAGGAGGAGCTTGCCGCGCGGCTGAACGTCGTAAGGCAGACCGTTTCCAAGTGGGAGAAGGGGCTGTCCGTGCCGGACGCGGAGCTGCTGCTGCGCCTGGCGGAGATACTTGAGGTGCCCGTGAGCACGCTCCTCGGCGCCGCGATACCCGACGATAAAAAGCCCGACGACATCGCCGAACAGCTTGCACGGATAAACGAGCAGCTTGCGATGAAAAACCGCCGCAGCCGCTTCATATGGCGCATAGTTGCCTATGTGCTCATTGCGATCGTCGTAATAAATCTGTTGCTCGTCGCGTTGGGCGTTATCGCATTTACGCATTTTGAAGCTGACGATAACGAAAAAACGCAGGAAACAAACTACGTTGAGATCATTCCCGAAGAATAGAAACAGCCCCCGAGGAAGGAAATTTAACCTTCTTCGAGGGCCTTTTTATGCGCTCTTATTTAAGATACGGAAGCCCTGTCTGCGGGCGGGGGTAAAACAGGACCTTGGGGCAGTCCTTCCCGGTGAGCTCCATTGCGCGCTCAAGCGCCTTCTGAGGATCGCGCACAGGCTCCATGAGCATGGTTCGCGCCTCAATATCCGAAACATTCGGACAGCTGAGCACGACCTTTGCGCCCTTGCGGTAGATCTTCGCAAGCAGCAGAACGTGATCCATTTGGATCTCGTAGTGCTCCGTCGTCCAGCGTTCTATTTCCGCGAGCGTTTTACCCGAGCCGAAGGCGCGCAGCATATCGGGCGAATTGACGCCCTCGTCGCAGCCGCAGGTGAGCAGCGTCACTGTGTCGCCGTCAAGTATCTCCGTCATGCCGATGAGGGCCTTTGCCGACTGATAAAAGTCAATGTCAAGCGGGCGGCCGGGGCAGGTGACGATAACGTCGGGCTTATCTATTCCGACGCCGAGGTAATCGCGGACATATTTTACAGCCGTGCTGTGGCACTCGACAAGGCTGCCGGTGAAAACGGCGGCAATTTTCATTTCGTTGTTGAGAATGCAGTTAACGCCGAAGTCGATGCCGAAAAGCTCGGCGGCCTCGATCATGTCGTCGCTGACGGGGTTGCCGTCGAGCTTGCCGATCGCGGCGGCGGGGTCGAGAATACGCTCGGGGCGATGGTTTATGCGTATCGTTTCCTCGGAGGCTATGCCGGGCAGAACAGACTTGCGCCCGCCGGAGAAGCCCGCAAACTCATGCGGCTCGACCTTGCCGATCTGAACGTGTATATCGCAGTTATATGCAAGGCGGTTGACCGTGACGGGAGTGCCGTTGGAGCTGTCGCCGAGGTAAATGAGGTTATCCTTGTCAAACGGCGTGTGATTTACGCACTTGACTTTTCCGTAAAGCTCGCCGAGGGCGCACTCCATCTCCGCCTCCGTTGCGGGACGGTGAACGCCGATTGCAACGAAAAACGTAATGTTTTGAAGCTCAATGCCGCCTTTTATAAGCTCCTCGACGGCGACCTTGGCCATGGGAGCGGTGGGAATACCGCGTGTTGCGTCCGATATTAAAATACAGGCCGTTTTTCCGCCCTTTTCGCGTGCAATATCGCTAAGGCGCTTGCCCGATACGGGCTGTGCGAAGGCCTTTTCAATGGCGTCGAGCCCGTCTATCGCAGGAAGCTGGCGCGTTTGCACAAGCCCTGCGCAGTTAGCCTCGGGAAGAGTCATCTCGATGCCGAGCATCGTGTCCTTATAGGTGCAAAGACCGTTTTTGGTTTCCAATGTGTACATTGCTTTCCTCCAAAGAGAAAACCGGAGAGGCAGATGCCCCTCCGGTCGTGAATTGTTTTGCCGTCAAAGCTCAACGTCTTTGCCGCCGGTGAGATCCTCCTCGGGCTTCTCGATGCAGGCGTGGTTACCCTTGCCGGTGAAATCAACGATAAAGTTGCGCAGCTCAAAGAGCGTTACCGGTACGAACGAAACGGGTATTGCCGCATAAGCCCATGCATAGGGGATCCTGAGTGCAGGCGTCAGACGGAATCCGGCCTTCATGCAGTACTGTATGCCGATAAATACCATGAGAACGCAGATGCAAACGATGATAAACTGCGTGAGCTTGGTCAGAACATTCTGAACCTTTTTCGGCATATGCTCCTTGAAGACAACGATCGCAACGTGCTCACGGCGTGCTGCAAGCACGGCCACACTCATCATACCGAACCACACGAGCATTATCTTCAGCAGCTCTTCCGACCATGTCAGGGAGTTATTGATTACATAGCGGAATATGATGTGAGCCATGAGGATAACGACCATTGCCGTCAGCACGAGGATGAGCAGCGCCTTCATTATCTTGAATACCACTTCGAGGGCTTTATCAATTTTTTCAATCATGTGTCTTCTCCTTCCGGATGTGTCTTCAGCCGCTTGGCGAATAAGACTTCAGGCAAATCAGAACTTGCCTACCTGGGCGAGAACGTCCTTAACGTCTTTCATGTACTGATCGACTACGTCCTGACCGATGTCCTTTGCAATGAGCTTCATAACTGCAGGCTGTGCGACCGCTGCCATCTCGGCTCTTGCGTCTGCGGAAACTTCATTTATCTGCATGCCGTACTTGTCGGCGAGGTCGGCGAGGATGAGATCCTCACGCTCGAGGTTGCAGAAGCGGCTGAATTCCTGTGCGTAGATAGCGCCGGCCTGAACGACCTTCTGGTATGCCTGGGGCAGGCTGTTGAAGAACTCAAGGTTGCAGACCAGAGGCATTGCGTCATAGATGTGGTTGGTGAGGGACAGGTACTTCTGAACCTCGTAGAGCTTCTTGTCGGTTACGTTGGCGATGGGGTTCTCCTGTGCTTCAACGACCTTCTGGGACAGGGAGATGTAGAGCTCGGAGAAGGCTACGGGAGTGGGGTTAGCGCCGAGTGCGGAGAAGGACTCCATGTGGTTGTTGTTCTGCATGGTGCGCAGCTTAACGCCCTTGAAGTCAGAGACGCTGTTGATAGCGGAAACGTTGCTGGTGACCTGGCGCATACCGTTTTCCATGTAAGCCAGACCCTTGAGGCCCTGAGCCTCCATCTTGTCAAGCAGGTTGGTGCCGACATAGCTGTCGAGAACCATCCATGCCTCGGCATAGGAGTTGTACACGAAGGGGATGTCCATTACTTCAAACTCGGGAACATAGGATACGACCGGGGCGAAGGATGCGACTGCCATTTCAAGGTTGCCCTGAGCGACCTGCTCAAGAGTTTCCTCTTCGCCGCCGAGCTGACCGGAGGCACAGACTTCAACCTGGACCTTGCCGTTGGTGTGCGACTCAACGTACTTCTCCATCTGATACAGACCGAGAGTTGCGGGGTAAGAGTCGGAGTTTTCGCAGGCGATACGGATGGTGTAGGTCTCGTCACCTACATCGTCAGACGCCGAGCCGTTGCCGCCGTTGCCGCCGTTGCCGCAGGCGCACAGTGCGAACACCATGACCAGTGCAAGAAGCATAGCAATGATTCTTTTTGACATTTTCATTTCTCCTTTTTATTTTTCGTTATTTTCAGTTAACTAACGACTATGAGAGGTAGCCCATCGATCTCGGCAGCCAAAGCGCAAGATCGGGGACAAAGGTGACCAGCAGCAATATGCCGATAGTCATGATAAGGAATGGCAAGGCTTCTTTTGCCGTTTCCTCTATGCGCACGCCTGCTATGGGGCTCGTTACGAACAGCGTTACACCGAAGGGCGGCGTTGCAAGACCTACGACGAGGTTGATGCAGAATACGAGACCGATGTGCAGGGGGTTGATGCCGATGGCCCATGCGATGGGGGCGATGATGGGAGCGAGGATAACAGTGGATGCGTAGTCATCCATGAACATACCGCAGACTATGAGCAGTACGTTGACGAGCAGCAGGAATGCCCACTGCGGCATCTGGCTCAGAGGCTCGATGAGGAGGCTCATCACGCGCTCGTTTGCAATGCCCCATGCCATTGCGGTGCCCGCACCGGCGAGGATAAGAACAAGGCCGGAGGTGGAGGCCGCTTCGACGATCATGTCGGGGATGTCCTTGAGCTTTACGGAACGGTTAACGAAGAATGCAATGATTGCACTGTAAACGACCGCAACGCCGGATGCCTCGGTGATGGAGAATACTCCGCTGAAGATACCGCCGAGGATTATGACCGGAAGGAACAGGGCGGGCAGAGCCTTGAGGGTCGCCTGACCTTTTTCTTTCCAGGTGGATTTGCCGTAGGACGGATAACCGCGCTTGACGGCTGTGCGGTGAGCGATAACGCACTGGGTGAGCGCTATGAGTATTGCCGGGGTGACTGCCGCCATGAACAGACCGGCGATCGAGGTATTGCCGACTGCGGTGCAGTACAGAATCATAAGCACGCTCGGCGGCATGATCGGGCCGAGCAGCGAGGCGGAGGACATGACCGCTGCCGAGTATGCCGGCGAGTAGCCCTCCTTCTTCATCATGGGGATGAGGAAAACGCCGAGGGAGGCAGCCGATGCGACCGCGAGGCCGACTATCGAGCCCATCAGCAGCGATGCGCCGATGGTGACGATGGCGATGGCGCCCTTGAAGTTGCCGAACCAGACGTTAACGAATTTGACGAGCGATTCAAGCAGACCGCCGCGCAGCATGAGCTGACCGGTAAGTACGAAAAACGGTACCGCGAGGAACGAGAAGCTGTTCATGCCTCCGTACATTTTTATCGCGAGCTGGACAATGTTGAGGTCTGCCGACAGCAGGTAGACCACAGTGGTGATAAGAAGGTTGTATGCAATGGGCAGGCCGATGACCATCAGTGCCAGAAAGCATACTATCATCAGTATCAATGAAGATCGGAAGAGCGTCGTGTAGGGAAAGAGTGTAGATCTCGGTGGTCGTCGTATCATTAAAAAAAAAAA
>USPI01000088.1 GCA_900556535.1 uncultured Eubacteriales bacterium
CGGGTCGTCTCTGAATGTGCTGATCTTGTTTCAGGTCTACGATTATCCGATGATCGGATCAATGTGGGATAAGATACTGCTCTATGCTCTGCCCGTTGCGGCAACCGGCATTTTGGGGCAGCTTTTTAATGCTTCGGATATAGCCGTGGTCGGCAACTTCGCCCCCGGCGATACCGTTTCGGCAGTTGCAGCGGTAGGCGCAAACGGCCCTGTCATCGGCTTGGTGCTAAACCTTTTCATCGGCATAGCGCTCGGTGCAAACGTCGTCATCGCAAATGCCATCGGCAGGGGAGACCAAGAGACGGTCTCGCGCGCTGTACATACTTCCATCGTGGCGAGCGTGCTCGGAGGACTTCTCATAACGATACTCGGCGAGCTATTTGCTGTTTCCGTGCTCGAAATGCTCAACGTTCCCGAGGAAGTGCTCCCGCTCGCGGCAAAATATATGCGCATTTACCTCATCGGTATGCCCGTCATTTTGCTCTATAACTTCGAGTCGGCTATATTCAGAAGCGCCGGAGATACGAAAACTCCGCTTGCCGCGCTTGCAATATCGGGCGTGCTCAACGTGCTGCTGAACCTGTTCTTCGTCATAGTCATGCGCATGACCGTCGAGGGCGTCGCCATTGCGACCGTAACGGCAAACGCGATAAGCTCGGCGCTTCTTATGAGAAAGCTCATAAAGAGCGAGCTTTTAGTCAAAATAGAGCTCAAAAAGCTCAAAATAAGCTGGCCCATCCTCGGCCGCATCCTCAAAATAGGCGTGCCCGCGGGAATTCAGAGCGCGGTGTTCTCGCTGTCGAATATCGTTATCCAGTCCGCTATAAACAGCCTCGGAAAGATCGTCATGGCGGCATCGAGCGCGGCGTTCAACGTCGAGATAATGGCGTATTATATCCTCAACTCCTTCGGTCAGGCGTGCACCACTTTCGTCGGACAGAACTACGGCGCGGCTCAGATCGACCGCTGCCGCAAGGCGTTCAAGCTCTGCCTCATAGAGGGTGTCATAGCGACCGCCTGCGCCGTCGGAATTACGCTCGTATCGGGCAAATTCCTGCTGTCGCTGTTCAATAACGACCCCGAGGTCATCCGCCTCGGCTTTATAAGGCTCAAGTTTATTTTCGCATCCTATATTTTTTCGACCTTCTACGACGGAATGTCCGGTTACCTTCGCGGCTTCGGCATATCGCTGACACCTGCCTTGCTGACGATGCTCGGCGTGTGCGGTATCCGTGTGCTTTGGGTCGCAACGGTTTTTCCCAAAAATCCGTGCTTTGAGACCATCATGCAGGTCTATCCCATAAGTCTTGCCGTTAACGCCGTGCTTATCTTCACGGCGCTCATGGTCATTCGCCCTGCGAAGAAATATGCCCACGTCTGCCTTGATAACTGACACGGTTCGTGGTAAAATAACTCGTTATGAATATGGAATTCAGAGAAAAATACATTGAAGCGAGAAAAAAGGTAGTCGAGAACGATTTTGCAAAGCTCAATCCCATGCAGAGAAAGGCTGTTATGGCGACTCAGGGCGCACTGCTCATCCTTGCAGGCGCCGGAAGCGGCAAAACCACGGTGCTCATAAACAGAATTGCAAACCTCCTGCGCTACGGCAAGGCCGGCGACAGTGATGAGATACCTGCCGATGCGAGCGAGGGTGATATTGACGTATTCCTCCGCGGCGGCGACGAGGCGCGCAAGCTTGCGGCGCTTGAGCCTGTTGAGCCGTGGCGCATACTTGCCATCACATTCACCAACAAGGCTGCCGAGGAGCTTAAAACGAGGCTTTCCGATATGCTCGGTGAGGCGGGAGCCGATGTTTGGGCATCTACTTTTCACTCTGCCTGCGTGAAAATGCTGCGCCGCGACGCAGACCGCGTCGGCTTTAAGCCGAGCTTTACAATCTACGACACGACCGACAGCAAGAGCCTCATAAAGCATATAATCAGCGATTTTAACCTTGACGAAAAGGAATTTGACCCGCGCGTTATCCGCAACGAGATAAGCAGGGCAAAGGACGAATTCTGCTCGCCGGAGGAAATGTATGCGCGCGCAAAGGCATCCGGAGACAGGCGCAAGGTCAGAATTGCGGAGATTTACGACGAATATTCCCGCCGCTCTGTTGCGGCCGGCGCAATGGATTTTGACGACCTTATCTATTACACGGTAAAGCTCCTCAACGAAAACGAGGATGTGTGCCAATATTGGCAGAGAAGGTTTAAATATATCCTCATCGACGAGTATCAGGATACGAATAAGCTCCAGTATATGCTCGCGTCAAAGCTTGCGGAGGGCTGGGGAAATATCTGCGTTGTCGGCGATGACGACCAGAGTATTTATAAATTCCGCGGCGCGACGATAGAAAATATTCTCTCCTTCGAGGATGAGTACAAGGGCTGCCGCGTGATACGCCTTGAGCAGAATTACCGCAGCACAGGGCATATCCTCGGCGCGGCAAATGCGGTCATCAAAAATAACCTCGGCCGCAAGGGCAAGGAGCTTTGGACTAACTCCGGCGACGGTGAGCTGCCCGAGCTTTACGTTGCCGACAATGAGTTTGACGAGGCAAGCTTCGTCGCCTCGCAGATACTCGGACTTTACGGCAAGGGCTCGTCGTGGCGCGAAAGCGCGGTATTATATCGCATGAACGCGCAGTCGCGTCAGATAGAGCAGGCATTCAAGCGCAACGGCATACCCTATAAGATCTTCGGCGGAACGGGCTTCTTCGACCGCGCCGAGGTCAAGGATATGCTGGCGTATCTTTGCGTCATAGCCTCTCCGAGCGATGATCTCCGCCTCGGCAGGATCATAAATAACCCGCCGCGCGGCATAGGCGCAAAGACCATTGAAACGGCGGCGAGCATAGCCGCGGAAAACGGCATCTCGATGTTTGAGGTCATCAGCAAGGCCGACCTATATCCGGAGCTGGGCCGCTCTGCGCCGAGGCTTCTGCTGTTTGCGGGCATGATGAACGAGCTCATCGCACAAAAGGACGAGCTTGCACCCGACCTTCTGTATGATCAGCTCGTCGAAAAAAGCGGCTACCTCAGCGCGCTCGAGCGCAAGAATACCACTGAGGATACCGTGCGCGCGGAGAACGTGAAGGAACTCAAAACGAGTATCATAAACTACAAAAACGAGACCTCCGAGCCCACGCTCGAGGGCTATCTTGCCGACGTCGCTCTTTACACGGATATGGATAACTACGAAAAGGACGACGACTGCGTTGTCATGATGACGATGCACGCTGCAAAGGGTCTTGAGTTTCCGAATGTTTTCATCGTCGGCTGCGAGGAGACCGTGTTCCCCGGCGTCAAGGCCATAGGCGAGCAGGAGGAAATGGAGGAGGAGCGCAGACTTTGCTATGTTGCGCTCACCCGCGCGAAGAAAAAGCTCTTCCTGTCCTGTGCGCGGCAGAGAATGATATTCGGCCGCACGACCTCGAACCGCGTTTCCCGCTTCGTTGACGAGATACCGCCCGAGCACCTTGAAAAGCGCGGTATTCCCCGCGGCTACGGCTACTCGGAGAAATCGAGCGTTCAGAAGGAAGCAGCCCGCTGCACTCCGAGCTATAATGCCCGCCGTCCGGTAGCTCCGCCGCCGAGCGCAAAGCCCAAGGCGACAGCGGAGGCGCCGAAGTTTTCCGTGGGCGACAGGGTGCTGCACAAGGCATTCGGAGAGGGGCAGCTCGTAAAAATGACGCCCATGGGCAACGACTATTTTATCGAAATCGAATTTGACAGCGGCGTAAGAAAAAAGCTCATGCTTCGCGCCGCCGTACAGTATATGGTGAAAATTTAGAAAATGAACAACAAAGCAAATCTCGGGCGCACGTGCCTCATATTGACGACTCTGATATGGGGCAGCTCATTTGTCATACTCAAGTCCGCGCTCGACAGTATAACCCCGCTGTGGGTGCTCGCCATCCGATTTTCCGGCGCGGCGATACTGATGCTCATCGCCTGCCTGCCGAGACTCAAAAAGCTCGACAAGCGGTATGTAACGGGCGGCTGCCTGATGGGGCTGTGTCTTGCGGCGGCGTACATTGTGCAGACCTACGGGCTTGTCTACACCACGCCGGGCAAGAATGCTTTTTTAACGACGACCTATTGTATTCTCGTTCCGTTTCTTTATTGGGCAATTTCAGGCAAAAGACCCGATAAATATAACATCATCGCAGCCGTCGTGTGTCTTGTCGGAGTGGGCTTCGTTTGCCTCGGCAATGACCTGAGCATCAATGTCGGCGATATGCTCACGATACTCTGCGGTCTTTTCTACGGACTGCACATAATCGTGACCTCGCGCACCGCCGAAAACCGCGACCCCGTGCTCATAACCATGCTCCAGTTTGCGACTGCGGCTGTCGTTTGCTTCATAGGCGCCGTGCTGTTTGAGCCCGCGCCGCATGATATAGGCAGCGGTACATGGCTTAGCATTGCGTATATGACGTTTATCTGCACCGGACTGTGCTATATCCTCCAGACCGTCGGCCAGAAGTACACTCCGCCCTCGCAGACGGCCGTTATCCTCACGCTCGAATCCGTTTTCGGATCGGCGATATCCGTCATCCTCGGCGTCGAGTCGCTCACCTTTAACATCGCTCTGGGCTTCTTCCTCATATTCATCGCCATCATAACGAGCGAAACAAAACTTGATTTTCTTAACAAAAAGCGCAGCTGAGGTTGCGCTTTTTGCCGTTTTGATGCAAAATTAAGATATACTCCTCACAACAGGTGATGCAGATGATAAAAATTCTAATAATCGAAGACGAGAAGCCGATCGCAAATCTTATTAAGCTCACGCTCGGCAAGTCCGGCTATAACTGCGAATGTGTCTATGACGGCATAAAGGCGGCGGATATGCTCGACGAAAACGTGTACGATCTCGTTCTGCTCGATATCATGCTGCCGGGCGCGGACGGCTTTGAACTTCTGGATTATATACGCCCTCTCGGTGTTCCGGTAATATTCATAACCGCGAAAAATGCCGTCGCGGACAGAGTAAAGGGCCTGCGCATGGGCGCGGAGGACTATATCGTAAAACCCTTTGAGGTGCTTGAATTGCAGGCGAGAGTTGACGTTGTTCTTCGCAGATATAATAAGACACAGCGCCTTATAAGCATAGGCGGGCTGACGATAGACACGCAGTCGATGCAGGTATTCCGCGATACAGACGGCGAGGAGATATCGCTCACGCGAAAGGAGTTCGAGGTCTTGCTGCTGTTTGCGCGAAACCCAGGCACCGCTCTTTACCGCGAAACGATCTACGAGCGCGTTTGGGGCGGGGATTACACCTGCGGCTCAAAGACCGTTGACCTGCACGTCCAGCGCCTGCGCAAAAAGGTCGGCTGGGAGAATAAGCTTCGCGCCGTGAACAAGGTCGGATACAGATTGGAGGCCTGATATGCGCCTGAGAGTCAAGATAACCGTCTGCATGATATGGCTGCTGTCAGTCGCGTTCGGCATCGGCGGGAGCCTTATGATCTCGTCCTCGTTCAGCGCCGCTATTACGCAGGAAAAGCGTGCGTGCGAGCAGTCCTACGGCTTTATCGTCAAGACCGTTCAGATGGTAAACAGCATTTCCACGCTGCCGAACCGCAGCGATATTGCCGAGGTTTTGCGTCAGATGGAGGGCATGGGCTCGATTAACTTTGACGCGGCGCGTATGGAAGCCTCCGGCGAGGTGTTTTATTCCTTCGGTGCGCATGACCTTCCGTACACGGACGAAAGCAGAGTAAGCGTGGTGGAGGTCGGGGATAAGCACTACTGCCGCGTGTCGGGCACGATAACGACGGAGTCCGATGCGCTTATATTCACGGCGTTCAAGGACATTTCGAGCATTTACGAAATGCGAGACGGGCAGTACAGAACATATGCCGCCGTTTTTGCCGCAACTGTCATGGTCGGGGCGCTGGTTTCGTATCTCATTTCTCGCCTTATCACAAAGCCGCTTGAAAAGCTCACGGCGGCAACGAAAAAGCTCGCCGAGGGCGAGTTGTCGTATCGCTGCGGAATTGACACGCAGGACGAAACGGGCGAATTGTCGCGCAGCTTTGACGCGATGGCGCTCAGGCTTGAAGAAAACGTCGTGCAGCTGCGGGACGCGATGCGCCGTCAGGAGGAATTCATGGGCAGCTTTGCGCATGAAATGAAAACGCCCATGACCTCGATAATCGGCTACGCGGATCTGCTGCGCAGCGGCA
>USPI01000089.1 GCA_900556535.1 uncultured Eubacteriales bacterium
CCATTGTAAATAAATCCGGCTTGCTTGTCAATGGACTGTATTTATGATATACTGATTTAATAATTTTGTACTTTTTTTGAAAGAGGTGAAGCGCTTGGCTGACACCATTGTCACGATAGCTTCGTTCATCCTGCCCGTGTTTGCAATTATAGTGCTCTTCCGCTGCATGAAGAGTATGCTCGGCAGCAAATCGCAGACCGAGATATGGGGCTATATCCACAAGGATGAGGGCGTTGCGCTTATAAATCACTGGGAAAATCTCATCGGACGCTCAAAGTCGGCGGACATATGCCTTGCCGACGAAACGGTCAGCCGCGTGCACGCCGTACTTATCCGCAGCCCCAAGGGCGTTTGGCGCATATTCGACATTTTCTCCAAGGGCGGAGTTTGGGTAAACGGCGAGAAGGTCAAGCCCACGGGCACCGTGGTGTGCGACGGGGACGTGCTCAATCTCTCGGATTGCAGCGTGCGCTTCCGCGATATAAGCCAAAAGCAGCGCGAGGCCATCGAGGCACGCAGATCGCAGCCCTGGCGCAGGGTGCACCCCGCCGTGACGCTCCTGTTTCTGAGCATTTTTCAGGCTCTGCTGCTGCTTGAGCTCTGCTGCACGGCAAAATCGGAATTTATCCCCGGCATAATGCTCGGCTTTGTGCTGCTCATTTTGCTGCAATGGTTTTGCTATTTTGCCATGCGCAGCATAAGGCGCAGCGGCTTTGAGGTCGAGACTATCGCGTTTTTCCTGTCCTCCATCGGACTTTCGGTCATAGCCTCCTCCGTGCCCGATGAAATGCTCAGGCAGATGATAATCGTCTTTGCCGGCGTCATTTCGTTTTTCGTGCTCGGCTGGTGGCTGCGCGATCTTGACAGGACGAAGAAAATGCGCCTGCCGCTCGCTATTCTCTCGGTGCTCATTCTCGCGGCGGTGCTCGTGCTCGGCAAGGAGGAGTACGGCGCGAAAAACTGGATACACATAGGCGGATTTTCGATGCAGCCCTCGGAGTTTGTCAAGGTCGCGTTCATCTACGTGGGCGCTGCGACGCTCGACAGGCTCTTCAGCACGAAAAACCTTATCGTTTTCATCGGCTTCTCGGCAATGTGCGTCATCTGCCTCGCTCTGAGCAGCGACTTCGGCACGGCGCTCATATTCTTTGCGACCTTCCTCGTCATTTCCTTCATGCGCTCGGGCTCGATAGCGACAGTCGCTCTTGCCGTGACAGGCGCGGGCATGGCGGGCTTTCTCATGCTGCGCATCAAGACCCACGTTGCGCGGCGCTTCGCCGTGTGGGGTCACGTTTGGGATGCGGAGAACATCTGGAACGGCGGCTACCAGCAGACCCACGCGATATCCGCCGGCGCATCGGGCGGGCTTTTCGGAAAGGGCGCGGGAAACGGCTGGCTCAAGAGCACCTTTGCCGGCAATACCGACACGGTGTTCGGCGTCATGTGCGAGGAGCTGGGACTTATAATCGCCGTCTGCGCCGTGCTCGCGATACTCGCTCTTGCATTCTTTGCCGTGCGCAACTCCGGTCACGGCAGAAGCGCATACTACTCCATCGCAGCCTGCGCAACGGCAAGCATGTTCATGGTGCAGGTCGCGCTGAACGTCTTCGGCTCGGTCGATATCCTGCCGTTTACCGGCGTTACCTTCCCCTTCGTGTCGCGAGGCGGCACGTCGGTGCTTGCCTGTTGGATGCTGCTTGCGTTTATTAAGGCAGGCGACACGCGCAAGGGCGCAAGCTTCGTTGTGAGCACGCCCGAGGCGCAGACGAAAAAGGTCAAGGAGGCAAAGTCATGAAAAAAGTATCCTTCCGAGCCTCCTTTGCCCTGCTGATGGCGGTGCTTATCATCGTTGGGCTTGCCGTCTACGTCGTGCAGTATATTCAAAACGGTGAAAAATGGGCGCTTTATTTTGACGAATCTACCTCCGACTGCGAGTACACGATAACAGACCGCAGCGGCAAGGTGCTCGCCAAAATGGGCGGAGGCAGCAAATCCTACGCGGACGACGCAAACACGCGCATCGCCTGCTACCATCTCACCGGCGACTACACCGGAAACGTCGGCACCGGCGCGTTAAATTCCTTCCGCCGCCAGCTTTCCGGCTTCAACCTCATAACGGGCGTTGAAAAGCGCGAGGACGTGACGCTCCCGCTGACGGTGGATTCAAGCCTCAACGTCAAGGCTTACGAGGCCTTAAACGGGCGCAGCGGCGCGGTGATGGTCTATAACTACAAAACGGGCGAGGTCATGTGCATGGTCTCCTCGCCGTCGATAGACCCCCTCAATCCGCCCGAAAATCTGCCCGACGGCGCGTATATAAACCGCTGTCTGAGCTCGGCCTTCGTGCCGGGCTCGGTGTATAAGCTCGTTACGCTCACGGCCGCGCTTGAAAACATCGACAACATCTATCAGCGTACCTTTTCCTGCGGCGGCTCGCTCGACGTCAAGGGCGTCACGATAAACTGCACCGGCGTTCACGGTCAGCAGACCATTGAGCAGGCACTTTCAAACTCCTGCAACTGCGCCTTTGCGGAGATCTCGCTCGAGCTCGGTCCGGATGTCATTGCCGAATACGCGGAAAAGCTCGGCATGACGACCTCGCTGAAGCTCGACAGCATAACCACCGCGGCTGGCAACTACGACAAGGACGAGTCGAAAAGCGCGGCGATGGCGTGGTCGGGCATCGGTCAGTATAACGACCTCGTCAGCCCCTACGCGATGATGCGCCTGTCGGGTGCGATCGCAAACGGCGGCAAGGTCGTCGAGCCCTCGCTGCTGGGCGAGTCGAAGAAAACCTCGCAGCTTATAAGCTCGGACACCGCGCAGAAGGTCGCGGAGATGATGAATTATAACGTCGTAAATCACTACGGTCAGAGCAGCTTCCCCGGTCTTAACATTTCCGCCAAGACCGGCACCGCGGAGACCGGCGACGGCAAGGCGAGCCACGCATGGTTCACCGGCTTTTTAAACGACGAGGAGCACCCCTACGCCTTCGTGTGCATCGTTGAGCACGGCGGCGGAGGACTTCGTGCCGCGGGCAGCGTCATAAACACCGTTCTTCAGGCGGCTGTAAGCAAATAAAACAGGAGAAACACACACATGACAGACATATCCGTCAACGGGCTTGTAAAGTCCTTTGAATTGGGTAAAAACATACTTGACGGGCTCAGCTTCGACATTGCCGAGGGTGAGCGCGTCGCCATTCTCGGACACAACGGCTGCGGCAAGACGACGCTTTTTCGCATCCTGACGGGCGAGATCGACTGCGATGAGGGCACGGTGGCGATAGCCTCGGGAAAGCGCATGGGGCTCATTTCGCAGATCCCCGTTTATCCCGACGGCTGGACGACCGAGGACGTGCTGCGCGATGCGCACCGCGAGCTGTATGCGATATCGGCAAGGCTCGACGAGCTTGCGCGGCAGATGGAGCATGACCAGTCGGAGAGGCTTTTGGGCGAATACGACAGGCTATCGGCAGATTTTGCGCGGCTGGGCGGCTACGACATGGACACCGACCGCAACCGCGTCGCAAACGGTCTTGACATTCCGCAGGCCATGCGCGAGCAGCCGTTCGAGCAGCTTTCAGGCGGTGAGCGCACAAGGGTGAACCTTGCGCGGCTCATCCTCGAAAAGACCGATATCCTGCTGCTTGACGAGCCGACAAACCACCTCGACCTGCGCGCCACCGAGTGGCTTGAGGAGTATCTTCAGCATTTTAAGGGCACGGTGCTGCTCATAAGCCACGACCGCTATTTCATCGACAAAACGGCGAATAGATGCATTGAAATTTGCGACGGCAAGGCCGAGTTTTACAGCGGCGGCTACAGCTTTTACGTCACCGAGCGGCAAAAGCGCTTCGAGGAAAAGCTCAGGAAATACGAAAAGGATCAGGCAAAGATAGAGCAGCTCACCCGCGCTGCCGAGCAAATGCATCTGTGGGCGTTTATGGGCAACGACAAGCTGCACAAGCGTGCGTTTTCGATGGAAAAGCGCATTGCGAAGCTTGAGCAGACCTCGCGCCCCACGGAGGCGAAGAAGCTTTCGGCAAAGTTCTCGGCATCCGACTTTTACGGCGACGAGGTGCTTGTTTGCAGCGGGCTCGAAAAGTCCTTCGGCGAGAAAAAGCTCTTTTCGGGGCTTGAGCTTACCGTTGCGGGCGGCGAGCGCATTGCGCTCATAGGCGATAACGGCACTGGCAAGAGCACGCTCGTTAAAATGATAATGCAGCAGGAGGCTCCGGACTCGGGCAGCATAAAATTCGGTCCCTCGGTAAGGCCCGCATATCTGCCGCAGATAATACACTTCACCGACGAGAGCCGCTCGCTTCTTGACACGATGCTCTATGACTGCCGCTGTCAGCCGCAGGAGGCGCGCGACCGTCTCGCGGCATTCGGCTTTCGCGGTGAGGACGTGCTCACCCCCGTCGGCGCACTTTCCGGCGGCGAAAAGAGCCGTCTGAGGCTGTGTATGCTAATGGGCAGCGACATTAACTTTCTCATCCTCGACGAGCCGACAAACCACCTCGACATCGCAAGCCGCGAATGGATGGAGGACGCCGTTTCCGACTACTCCGAGGCGCTGCTTTTCGTTTCGCACGACCGATATTTCATCGAGAAATTCGCAACGCGCATATGGCTGCTGGAAAACGGAAGGCTCCTCGATTACCGCGGCACATATGAGCAGCTTCGCGAGTATCTGCGCCGTCAGGAGGTGTTCTCCCGCGCGGCAAAGGCGGAGAGCAAGGTCTCCAAGCCCGCTCAGCCCGCGAAAAAGAGCTCGCCCAACAAGGAAAAGCGGCTCGCAAGGCTCGAAAAGGAAATTTCCGCACTGGAAAAGCAGATAGCCGACATTGAAGCGCTCGAGCAGGAAAACGCGAGCGATTACCAGAAGCTCATGGAGCTGGGCGAGCAGAAAAACGAGCTGGACGAAAAGCTCACGGCGGCTTACGAAAGCTGGGAGGCTATTGCCGATGAATAGAAAGCTCTTTGCACCGTCTGCGCTCGTGCTGATCGCCTTAGTGTGCAGATTTGCGTTTTCCGGCATGGACTATATTTCCTACGCGCTGCTCTTCGCGGCGGCGGTTACGGCGGTAATGCTGTTTTGCAAAAAGGCGTGGATAAGGCGCGCGGTGTGCGCAATAACGGCGGCGGGGCTCGTGTATCTTGTCATCGTCGAGGTCCCGATAGTAAAGCAGTCGCACGGCGACGCTGACACAGAATATGACTATATAATCGTCCTCGGCGCTGCCGTACACGGCGACACGCCCTCGCTGTCACTCATAGAGCGCATGACGGCCGCGCGTGACTATATGCGCTCGCACCCGGACTGCACCGCGATCGTCTCCGGCGGTCAGGGCAGCAACGAAAATCTCTCCGAGGCGCAGGCGATGTTTGACTGGCTCACCGCGAACGGCATCGCGACCGAGCGGATAATCAAGGAGGACAAGGCGACCTCGACGCTTGAAAATCTCAAGTTCAGCTTCGCCATCATAAGCTCACGCGGCGGCGGCAGCGCGGCGGTCGTGACGAGCGAATATCATATTTACAGGGCAAAGCTGCTTGCCGGCTCTCTTGGCGAAAATGTCGGCGCAGTCGCGGCGCACACCACCTACCTCCCCATCAGGCTCAACTACTTCCTGCGCGAGGCCTTCGGCGTAACGTATCAGCGGCTTCTGGGGTAGTGTCGCAGAGCCCGAAGGTCATATTTTGTGTATTTTCGAGGGCGATAACGCCGCATGAGCACCGCTCCCTTTGTCCGAGCTGAAATGCGCTCAGGCAAGGCAGAGCCCGAAGGTCATACTTTGTGTATTTCCAAAGGCGATAACGCGGCATGAGCACCGCTCCCTCTGTCCGAGCTGAAATGCGCTCAGGCAAGGCAGAGCCCGAAGGTCATACTTTGTGTATTTCCGAGGGCGATAACGCGGCATGAGCACCGCTCCCTCTGTCCGAGCTGAAATGCGCTCAGGCAAGGCAGAGCCCGAAGGTCATACTTTGTGTATTTCCGAGGGCGATAACGCGGCATGAGCACCGCTCCCTCTGTCCGAGCTGAAATGCGCTCAGGCAAGGCAGAGCCCGAAGGTCAT
>USPI01000090.1 GCA_900556535.1 uncultured Eubacteriales bacterium
TTGGCAGACCTCAAACACCAATCCCGTTCTCGCGCAGTTTATTTCCGTGCTCAAAAATACGGTGCCGCTGAGGTAAAAAGCCCCGCCGCGCTTGATTTTTAAATAAGCCGCGAATATAATCGTCTTATACTCTTTGTGCTCTCGGCACAATGCATCGGAGTGGAAAGCATGAACGAAATATATCTCAAGAAGCTCCTCGACGACTTTTTCTCGGGCGATGATACCGCGCGGCTGTGCGCAGACGCGGGAATGGCGCTCGGCTGCCCGATACTGCTCATTGACGACACGTTCCACGTCGTTGCACATCACGGCGCCGACGGCTTTTCCGACAGCGTGTTCACCCAGTCGGTCGAGCACGGCGAAATAAGCTATGAAGCGGGGGTCGTTCTCTCGGAAAGCAAGGAGCTTGCGGGCGGAGGTGCCGCGTTCATCTCGCTTGACGACAGCCCGTATCGCCGCCGCTGCTCGGCACTTCAAAGCTCCGGCATACGCTTGGGCTACCTCATCTGCGTCGATGTAAACGGTGAGCTTGACGGCATTTCCGAGGAAAACTTCAGGCAGCTCGAAACCGTATTCGCAAAGCAGCTTTACATTGAAGCCGGCAGGTCGGAGATACCCTGCGCGACCGCGGAGGAGATACTCATAAGCCTGCTCGACGGCAAGTTCGATTCCCGCTCGCGCTTTGAGCTTCAGGCGTCCTCGACCTATCTTGCGAATTTCGAGCCGTCACGCTTCGCGCTTATAGATCTTACCGCGTACCACAGCTCGTATCTCGGTCGAAACCGCCTAAAGGACGAGCTGATGCATCGTTTTTACGACTCTCACCCGTTTTTGTATAACGGCAACGTTATACTTTTTCTCAATCCCGACCACGACGTCGGGCAGTTTGAGGAGCCGGCGGCGGAATTTCACATAAAGGTCGTCATCTCGCGCGGGCTGAGCGGGCTGTATTCGCTTCCGAAGCTGTATTCCGAGGCTCGCGCGGCTCTCGACATTGTTGCCGGCGGCGCACTTCGCGGCAGCGTGTACAGCGTAGAGGAGCTGGGACACATGATGATGCTCGGACTGCTTGAGCGCGAGAGCTGCATAATCGACGAGCGCATATCCGCCCTTGCCGCACACGACGCCGAAAACGGCACCGAGTTTTGCGAGACGCTGTATTATTATCTGTGCAGCGCGCACTCGCTCAAGCGCACCTGCGAGGCTATGTTTACCCACCGCAATACCGTGCTTTACAGGATAAACAAGATAAGGGACGATTTTGAGATACCGCTTGAGGATGCCTCGGAGCACTTTCGGCTGCTGCTGTCGGTGTCCTTGGTGCTGCTCAAAGCCAAAGGCTTTGCCTTCTTTGCAAAAGAAGATTAAATAGAAAAATCGACAAGTATCATGCGATACTTGTCGATTTTTCGTTTGGGTCAGCTTCGGCGCTTATTCGGCGTCGTTCTTTCTTTTCTTTTTGCCGGTAACGATCAGAACAGTCAGAGCTCCGCCGCTGGCAAACAGGAGAGTTATCCAAAGACCTATCGCGCTTGTATCGCCGGTCTTGGGCGGCTTGGCGGGGTCATCCTTTCCAGGCTTATCGGCGGTGTTATTATCGCCGCTGCCGGGATTGCCGGGGTCGGTGCCGCCGTCATCGGGAAGCTTGTCAATGGCCGTATTCTCGCTGCGCTTGGCGCCGCAAACGGTGCATTCCTCGTGCTTAACTCCGGCGGCTTCCTTGGTAGCGGCCTTGTCTATCACCCACTTGAAGTCGTGAGCCGCCGTGTCGGTCTTGTCGCCGCAGGAGCACTCATGCCAGTGATTGTCGCCGTCATATTTCCAATCGGTGCCGTAGCTGTGGGTATGAGCGCTGCCGATTTCCTTGTAAGTCACGATGACGGTCTTATCCGCATCCATTGTAACGTCCAGAACGTTGGCAAGCACGGGCGTTGCAGCGCCGTTTACGGTGACCGTGTCGATCTCATAGCCCGTGTCGGGAGTAAAGATGATCGTTTCGGTCGAGCCTGCCGCGAGTCCTGTCTTGCTCGCGGAGATCGTTCCGTGACCGCCGTTAACCTGTGTCGTGAGACTATAGGTCGTAACGGGCGCGTCCTTATAGCTTGCCGCAATCTCCACGGCGTTTGCGGGCATGGTGAAGGTGGTGACGGCGCTTGCAGCATCGGCAAGGGTCACGCCGCCGGACTTTACGACCCACTTGTCGAAGACCTTGCCCTCGGGAATTATCGCCGTGACGGTGACCTCAACGCCCGCAGCGGCGGCGGTGATGGCATTCCCCGATGCAGACGCCGTACCGCCTGTGACGGTAACTGCATACTCGGTCGCAGCGGGATTCTTCACAAACTTCGTTTCGCCGCAGCCAACACGCATACAGGTGTAGACGGTTCCCTCGCTCTTGCCCTGCGTTGCGGGTTTGCCGTTATCCCAGTCATGACCGAGCTTATTTATGGTATGACCGTAGCGGAAAATCTGTCCGCAACCGGCTGTGCACTGATAGTCGCCGCTGTAGCCTGCGGCGGTGCAGCTCGGCTTGACCTCATTTACGAGCTTGTAGTTGCCGGCAATTTCGTGCAGGGACGGGGTCGATGAGCCCTTTGTCACGATCCTGTTGCAGTCTTTGCAATACTGATTGCCTGAATAGCCCTTCTCGGTACAGGTAGCCGCTCTCACATCGCGCAGCTCCAGCTGGCCGCTATGCTTAAAGTCGCCCGATTCGCCCTTCACGGTGCCGCCGCAATCCGAGCAGCGGTAGTCGCCCTCATAGGCGCGGTGCCGGCAATCGCCCGATCTGGCGTTATAGCGTTTGCCGCCCTTGCTCGGGTCCGTGGTGGCCGAGTTAAGCGTGCCGTAGTAGTAAAGCGGCTGCATCGTGCCGGTATGACCGGCGTTTGCGGGCGGATAGATATCCCGGCCTGCCTCAATTACAAATCCGCAGTCCGCGCAGGCGGTGTCGCCGGTGTAGCCCTTGCGGTCGCAGACCTGCGCCTTCGCATTGAGCACCGTGGTGCCGCCGCTGTGGTCACAGCCTGCATAGACCGGCTCGAAGAAGAATTGGCCGCCGCCGGGCACTCCGAGGGCGCTGAACGCCGGAATCGTGCAGCCCCACTCGAGAGCAGAGCCGTTATTGACGAGCTTAAACAGGCTCGCGACCTCGGTGCTGCTCCAGTTTTTCTTAACAGGAGTTCCGTCATTGTATTCGCGGAGATACTCCACCTTCCAGCCGATGGCCTTCTGACCGGCCTTATCATCGGGGAAAAGCTTCATCTTATCGCCGGGCTCGACGATCATACGGGTAGCGCGGCCGTTCGTTACGGTAACGAGGGCGCTGTCCTTAGTCCAATGCGTGACTCCTCCGCCGTTATCGTCCTTATCGACTTTCGTCTTTGTGTACTCGCAGATGCTGCATTCAGCCTCCATGCCGCCATTGGCGCCTGCGGTGTCAGGGCACAAAACCACATTCCAGCGACCCCAGCTATGGGGAACCATTATAAACTCCTCGCAGCCGGGGACCTTGCACTTTTCGGGGTGGGCATAGTCGGACTCAAGGATGAGCTGCTCCACCGTCTTGGTCGAGCCGCCGATGTTGAAGGTATATTCATAGATGCTGCTAAAGCCGGTGTAGTCCCAGTTCCAGCCGTAATCATGGACATGGCTCTTCACGGGAACGGTATAGTCGCAGACGGAACATCTGAGCACATCGACTCTGCCGCCGCCCACCGCGTCATAGCTTTTTTCAAGCTCAAAGGTATGCGGGAAGATGCGCTCCTTGGAGCCGGTGGTCATATAGTGCTCTTCGTAATAGCCCTCTTCGAACAGGCACGGGAGCTTGTGACCGTCGCATTTCGGGTCGCCGCCCACGGCACCGCTATGGGTGACCCCATTCTTATCGACCCAAGTGACATTGTATTTCGGCGTTCTCTCGCCGTCGTCCGTGGGCACGGGCACACCCGCCTGCTTATAGCTGAAGGCATGGGTGGCAGTCAGCTTTGCCTCCACCGTTTTCAGAGTGTCGGTGCCGCCCTTTACGCCGATGACGCAGAAGTAGGAGTAGTCATCCTGGCAGGACTCGGCGGAAACCGCCAGTCTCAGCGTGGGGGTGTTCACTCCCACATAATAATACACCCCATCCGGCAGCTTGTAGGGCGCCGCCGTCGGATTCGCATTATCCTTCTGATACCACTGATAGGTCAGCTCATCGCCCTTCATGCTCTTTGCCGAGACGGAGAAGCTTACCCAGTTATGTTCGTTGTACAGCAGACCGTTTTCAGGCTCTTCATTATAATCGCCGCCGCTGTAGATAGAGGTCTTGCACTTGACGTTTCTCGGCTGGCGGGTGATGACGATGGAGCTGCCGCCTATATAGCCGCAGATCTTGCACACGCCCATGGAGTTGAAATCATGGTTTGCGATCTCAAGCTGTTCGCTGTCGTTGTAGCGGCAGGGATGCCAGTGCTGATCGATATCGGCGCCCCATGAGACGGAGGGCTTGCACTGATGCGAAGCGCCGCCGTGCTCCGCTTTCAGATGATCGTCAAAGTCGGAGTCGCTGTAGCACCATTCGTCGCAGTCGCAGCCCATGGCTCTCACGGCATCGCGGCAGCAGTCCTCGCAGCGCTGATCGCAGCCGTTCTCGCAGGGATCGCTGTCGCAGAAGCAAAGGCCGCAGTCCTCGCAGAAATGATCCGCGTAGTCCGTGTCCATTGCGCACATTCCCGTGGAGCAATCGGAGTTGCCCTCGCAGCACTCCTTGCACAGCTCGCAGGTTTCGCAGAACTCGTCCTCGTCTTCCTTATCGGCTACCCAGCCGTCGCAGCCCTGGCAGATGTGCTCATCCCACTCGGCGCTTTCCACGCAGGTCTCGCCGTCAGGGCAGCCGCCGTCCTCGGAGTTATCCCGGCAGCACTCGAGGCACAGACCGCAGTCCTCGCAGGACTCCAGGTTCAGCAGGCATTCCTCGCACTGCTCGCAGGCCGTGTGGCAATCGACGCAGTGGATGACGCCGGTATCATCGTCGTCCACGCACTCGTCCACATCGCCGAAGCAGTTGTTGCACAGTGAGCAGTGCATCGGGTCACTGTCATCGTTTGCGCAGTCGTCGCAGAAGCCGCAGGAGTCGCAGATGGTTATGGAGCAGCAGGGTCCCTTATGGCATTCGCCGCACAGCTGGTCATCCTCGCCGATGTAGCACTTGGCGCAGGTCGAGCAGTGCGTTTCCTCCATGCAGTCGGCGCACTTGTAGCACTCCGTGCACCAATAGGGCGTGTCTCCAAAGCACGCACCGCAATCGTTGCAGTGGAACTCAACCCAGCAATCGTAGTTGCACTCAGCGGTGCAGAACTGGCAGTCGCACAAATTCTCTGCCCAGTGGTAGTGGTCGCAGTTGGGGCAATCTCCACCGGTGTCGTAGTCGTCCCAAAAGGCGTCGGCGGGAGTCGCCGCGCCGGGCACCAGCGACAGCAGCATCATAAGCACCAGCAGGACGCTGACGACGCGCCTTCGTGTGTTCGTCTTTGTCATATTATCATTTCCTCTCTCAACATATTTTTGAAGGTTTTTCTATAAAGTTATGCCGTTTTTTTAAACGCTGTCGATGACCGAGGCAAAGTAGTTTTCCGACACGGAGCCGAAGAGAAAAGCGTCAATAAGTCCCTCGCGCTTTGCCTGCCGCACCTGCTCGGTCAGCTCCCCGTCCGTGTCGTCATCGACGAAAAGAATGATACGGCAGTTTTCCACGCTGCGCCCGACCTTGTCGCGGATCGTCATTCGCTGTCCGAACATCCACGGTGAATACGCCTTGACCTCCATCAAGAGCACGTCCGGCCGATGCGTTTTGCACCACTCGGCGGTCGTGTCAGGCGATTCGGAGATCACGACCTGACAATCGTCCAGCTTCTGCATCAGCATCCGCTCCATGGTTTGCGCATGGATATCGCTCTGAATATCCAGCACGATCTTTTTCATCCTTCACCACCGCCTTGTCTATACACAACGATATTTATACATATAT
>USPI01000091.1 GCA_900556535.1 uncultured Eubacteriales bacterium
GTTGTCAGTCGGTATGACATTTAAGGACGGATTTTCACCTATGTCGCTTGAAGATGTAAGATCACAGAATATTCAGCTCGTGACCGAGAAGGCTCTGGACTGCTTTATCAAAAACGGCATAGCCAACACCAAGGTCTCGGATATTGCACGCGCCGCGGGTCTGACCGAGCGTTCGGTCTACCGCTATTTTGCAACAAAAAACGACCTTGTTATTGCCGCCGCGTTCTGCTACTGGGAGCGTGTCAAGGAATACGCCGCATGGAAGCTCAGCAGCCATGACTATGCGCATATGAGCGGCATCGAGCAGATTTCCGTCATCCTCAACAGCTATGCAAGTATTCTTCTCATCGACCCCGAGGGCATACGCTTTACCCTTGACGCCGAAGTCGCACTGTTTAACTCCGGTGAAAATGCAAAGGTAGTCAACCGCCCTCCGGAGCGCTTTGAGGAATACACCGGTCCCCTCTCGCAGGCGATAGTTCTCGGTCTTTCCGACGGAACGGTAAACCCGAATGCGGACATAAAGCAGCTTTATTATAATTCATACGACTCGATACTCGGGCTCATGCAGCGCCTGACCGTAGGCGTTCCGAGTGTGAATGAGCTCGACATCGCGGAAAGACTTCAGGCAATGTGCAGAATGTTCACCCGCGAATTTGCCGCGAAATCATAGCACTCAATGTCGTCAGGACGGCTTTCGGCGCTTATGCGCTGTTCCGTCTATTAATAAATGACAAAAGAACGAAGGGAGAAAACTATGAATTCCAAGTACAATGCCCTGTTTACACCGTGGAAGATCGGTAACGTAGAAATACCCAACCGCATCGTCCAGTGTTCCATGGGCGGCACCTCGCTGTTCGGCTGGATGGAGCCGAACCACCTCGATAAGGAGGCCGCACACTTCCTGCTCAACCGCGCGCAGGACGGCGTGGGCCTGATCCTGCCCGGTATGCAGTGCGTCCGCGATCCTCTGGGCATCCCCGGCCGTAAGTGGCTGTATCAGAACGACAAGCTGTTCAAGGACCTTGCCGTTTACATGAAGGAGTTCCACAAAACCGGTTCCAAGCTGTTTGTTCAGCTCGCAGCCGGCATGGGCCGTTCCATGGCTATCACCAAGCCCATGGTCACCCTGCTCAAGCACCCCCTGCTCGGTAAGATCGCAAGCCCCATTGCCGACCTTGACTACATCACCGCTTCCGCTTCCGCAACTCCTAACCGCTGGTACGACGAAATAAAGTCCCGTCCCATGACCATCAAGGAGATCCACGACCAGGTCGACGCTTTCGCAAAAACCGCGAAGAGACTCATGGATGCCGGTGTTGACGGTGTTGAGATCCACGCCGTTCACGAGGGCTACCTGCTTGACCAGTTCACTATTTCCAACATGAACTACCGTACCGACGAGTACGGCGGCAGCTTTGAGAACCGCTTCCGCTTCCCCGTCGAGATCGTTCAGGCAATAAAGGCCGCCTGCGGCAAGGACTTCCCCGTTTCCCTGCGTTACTCTGTCGTTTCCAAGACCAAGGACTGGGGCAAGGGCGCAATGCCGTACGAGAAGGACTTCAAGGAGTTCGGCCGTGACATGGAAGAGTCCGAGAGAGCCGTTAAGTACCTCGCCGACGCAGGCTACGATATGTTCAACTGCGACAACGGTACCTACGACGCATGGTACTGGGCACATCCGCCTCAGTACATGCCCGATAACTGCAACCTCGAGTATGTCGAGCACATTAAGAAATTCACCGATAAGCCCGTTGTCTGCGCAGGTCGTATGGACCCCGTCAAGGCAGCTGAGGAGATCGCCGCAGGCAAGCTCGACGCAGTTGCTATCGCTCGTCAGAACCTCGTTGACCACGACTGGATCCACAAAATCAAGGAAGGCCGCGAGGACGAGATAAAGCCCTGCATCCGCTGCCACAACGGCTGCTTCAACATGGCTAAGTTCGCGGGCACCCCGAACATCCAGCACCTGGGCGACTCCCTGCATCTTGCACGCTGCGCCCTGAACCCGACGACCATGCAGCACAATCGCTACAAGATCGTTCCGGCAAAGAAGGCCAAGAAGGTCGCTATCATCGGCGGCGGTATCGGCGGTATGGAATGTGCTCTCGTGCTCAAGCAGCGCGGTCACATCCCCACCATCTTTGAGAAGACCAACGAGCTCGGCGGTCTGTTCCTCACCGCATCCGCAATGACCTTCAAGGAGAACGACAAGGAGCTCATCCGTTGGTACCGCAACGAGATCGCCAAGGAAGGCATCGACGTTCGCCTCGAGACCGAGGTCAATGATCTCGGTACCCTCGGCGGCTTTGACGACATCATCGTCGCTACCGGCTCCGTTCCCCGCACCATGCCCGGAATCAAGGGCTTCGAGAAGACCCTCACCTTCACCCAGGTCCTCAAGGACAAGGTCGATGTCGGCGATAAGGTCCTCTTCATCGGCGGCGGTCAGTCCTCCTGCGAGGCTGCTTACGATATGCTGCTCAACTACGGCAAGCACCCCATCATCGTAGAGTACGCAGGCGACCTCGTAGCTGCTCAGGCTACCTGCCTTGCAAACACCTCCTTCCTGCGTGACGCTATGGAGTACCACAAGGTTCCCGTATACCTGCACTCCACCGTTACCGAGATCACCGACAAGGGCTGCACCGTTAAGAACGTCGATACCGGCGATACCTTCTTCGTCGAGTGCGACAGCGTCGTAAACGGCATTGGCTTCGTTCCCACCCCCGTCGGCGGCAAGGACAACAAGAAGGTCTACCGCGTCGGTGACTGCGTCGCTATCGGCAACCTGCGTACCGTTATCTGGCGCGCATGGGACGTCTGCATGAAGATATAGTCCCCGAAAAGTAAATTTAAATGGCGTCGGCGTACGGCCCACAACATACTCCGGCGCCGCGAAAGAGGCCCGGATGCATATTCCCGTGATATGCATTCAGGCCTCATTTTTTATGCCCGCAGCGCAATATGCATCACTTGTCATTGCCGTAAAATTATTGTATAATTGTGTAGAATTATACGCTTTTGCTTGTGATTTACATAGGCGTTTTGTGGAGGGATACGATATGCTGCAGCTTGCAATATGCGACGATGATGACATTTTTCGCAAATTTGCCGCGAAAATCGCCGAATCGGCGCTCGATAAGATTCCGCATTTTATCCGCCTTTTTGATAATCCCGCCGCTCTGCAGCTTGAGATCTCGGAGGGCGGATATGTTCCGGACATTGCGGTGCTTGACATTCAAATGGCGCAGATGGACGGAATAACGCTCGCAAAGGACGTCAATCGCCTTGCGCCGAGCTGCCGTGTAATATTTATATCCAGCTACAGCGACTATCTCATGGACGCATACGAAACCGAGCACGTGTATTACGTCCTCAAGTCCGATATTGAAAACAGGCTGCCCGCCGCGCTCGAAAAAGCGATGAGAACGGATGAGGCGCGCAGGTATTTTATGATAAAAATCGGCTCGCAGCGCAGGGTCATTCCGCTGCGCTGCGTCCTGTGTCTTGAGCGGCAGCTTCATAAGACGATCATTCGCACCGTGCCGGAGAATATAGTGACCACGCAGTCGCCCAATGAGCTCATCTCCGCCTGCGGCGCTGCGGAGGAGTTTATCCGCTGCCATCAGAGCTATTGGGTCAACGGCCGCGCCGTCGCTTCAATGGGCACGGACAGCTTCATTCTCTCCGACGGAAGCTGCGTTCCGATAAGCCGCGCACACAAATCCGAGGCAAGAGAAGCGTTTTTCCACCTGCTCTCCGGCTCTGCCGTTGAGCGGTAGCATTCAGGAGGACAGATGATGGGATATAACGGCTATGTTGCGAGCATAATTTTTAACATCGGCATAATGGCGCTGTGGTGCGGATTTTTATGGCTCGTTTTGGACGGAAGGCGCTTTTCCGTAAAACTCACGCTGCTGTTTACGCTTTTGATTTCCCTTGCGTACATACTTCCTATCTTGTTTTTATCCGAAGCGGGCTCTCTTATACGCCTCATAGTCCTCCCCACCGGACCGCTGGCAATGGCATTTCTGCTTTTCTACGGAAAAACGGTGAAAAAGCTGCTTGCGGTAGGACTTGAGCTTGCGGCCTCGATAGTTTTCGAGAGCCTTTACACCCCGCTGATATCAAGCATCAACACCGATTCTCAGCTTTCGGTATGGGCAGACTCGGCTATGCTTGTAAGCGGCTTGATGTTTCTGCCGCTGCTGGCTTTGGTACTGCTTTTGTTCGCCATTCCGCTGACCAAGTCAAAAAACAATCTTTCCAATAAGCAGGTGCTCGTATTCTGCGCGCTGCCGCTGTCGCAGGCGATAAGCCTGCCGGCGATACAGTTTCACATAACCATGTACGGCAAGCAGGAATTTATGGGGCTGCTTATCATCGGGACTGCGCTGTTTCTCATTTCCGACATAACGCTCTACCGTATGATGGCGCAGACGGAGCAGCGGGTCGAGCTTGAGGTC
Source organism: uncultured Eubacteriales bacterium (assembly GCA_900556535.1). Lineage (GTDB taxonomy): Bacteria > Bacillota > Clostridia > Oscillospirales > Oscillospiraceae > F23-B02. Next base: position 4,470 of record USPI01000091.1, read on the forward strand.
GAAAACAAGCTCCTCGAAAAGCAGCTTGAGCTTCAGCTTGCGCATTACGGCAGCCTCACGGAGCAGTACGAGCAGATACGCACGATGAGGCACGATATTTACCACCATCTGAACACTATAAACATTCTGCTTAGGGAGGGAAACACCGCCGAAGCCTCCGAATATGCAGACCAGCTCATGCCGCTGCACGAGAACATTTCAAAGCTCGGAAGCTGCCGAAACCCGGTCGTTGATGCGTTTTTGTCCAGCAGGATACAAGATGCCGAGGACCGCGGGATAAGCGTCAAGACGGATATTATGATCCCCGCGCAGCTCAATATCTCGAACACGGATCTCATCGTCTTATTCGGGAACATAATGGACAACGCCGTGGAAGCGTGTGGCTGCACCGAAATAAAGGAGATAAGCCTCCGCTCGCACGCTGCAAAGGGCTATCTCATAGTCACGGAGTCTAATCCCGCAGTTAAAGCGCCTCAAAAAAAGCAGCGCAGAATACCCGAGCTTGAGCGCGGCATAGGCTTCAGGGTGCTCAGCTCGCTGGCGAAAAAATACGACGGCAGCTTTAAACACGGCGTAGAAAACGGCGTGTACACCGTTACCGTAATGCTCAGGGCATAAAAATAACACCTCCGTTATTGCAAACGGAGGTGTTATTGTGTTTTTACTCTTCCCAGTTGTGCCAGACGTTCTGAACATCGTCGTTATCCTCGAACATATCAAGCATCTTCTGCATGTTCTTGATCTCGTCCTCGTCGGTAAGCTTAATATAGCCGTTCTGGGGCAGCATCTCGACCTGTGCGGACAAGAGCTTGTAGCCTGCGGCGCTGAGCTTCTCGGCAACGGGAGATACATCGTCGGGTGCGGTGTAGACGATGAAGGTCTCGCCGTCGGGCTCAAAGTCGGCTGCGCCCGCGTCAAGCGCTTCCATCATGACCTCGTCCTCGTCAAGCTCCTCGTCCTCGTTGTCAATGACGATAACACCCTTCTTGTCAAACGACCAGGAGACGCAGTTTGCAGCGCCCATGTTGCCGCCGTACTTATCGAAGTAGTGGCGCATCTCACCCGCGGTGCGGTTGCGGTTATCGGTCATGGTCTCAACGATTACTGCAACGCCGGAGGGACCGTAGCCTTCGTAGACGATCTTCTCGTAGTTATCGGTATTGCCTGCACCGAGCGCCTTATCGATGGTGCGCTTGATGTTATCATTAGGCATATTCGCCGCTTTTGCCTTGGTGATGACCGCAGCAAGGCGGGAATTGTTATTCGGGTCGCCGCTGCCGCCTTCCTTGACGGCGACGATCATTTCGCGCGCGATCTTGGTGAACGCCTGAGCGCGCTTTGCGTCGGCTGCGCCCTTAGTCTTCTGTATATTATGCCATTTGGAATGTCCGGACATATATTCAACAGCTCCTTAAATGTATTATTGCGAATTAACGGCAATTATTTTAACATATCTGGCCGCCCATGACAAGGGGAAATTACCTGATTTTACGGCATTCGAGATAATATCGCTTGTC
>USPI01000092.1 GCA_900556535.1 uncultured Eubacteriales bacterium
ATACAGGGGGTATAGTTATGTTCAGTTCAATAGTTTATTATTCAACTACCGGCTCTTGCAAAAAGTACGCGGAGCTGCTCTCGGCAAAACTTCACATACCCGCGCATCCCTTGGGCAAGGAATACGTTCCTGATGGCACCAAGATAATCTATGTAGGCTGGCTTATGGCGGGCAAGGTCATGGGCTATGCAAAAGCCGCCGCAAAGTATGACATCGGCGCCGTGGTGCAGGTCGGAATGGGACCTGAAAATTCCAAGAGCGAGAAGATCTGCCGCGAGAAGAATCCTGTCAGAGCTGACGCTGCTGTGTTCACCCGTCAGGGCAGATTTAACATAAACAAGCTGCCGCTGCCTTATAAGCTTATAATGAAGCTGAAAAATAAAGAGATCGCCGCACGCCTCGAAAAGCTGGGCAGCCTTGACGAAGGTCAGAAGGCAACGCTCAAGATGGCAAAGACCGGCGTGGGCGAGCCCGCGTCCTGGTGCGTTGACGATATCGTCAAATGGTGCGAGAATAACTGACGCCGTATTTCATTTTTTGGGAGGGCAATGCCTGACCATTCATTGAGATAGCGCAGTGCTTTTTCCGCGAAACGGCTTCGACTCGTGATACCGAAGAGCCCACACTTCCGGTGTCTGCTTCCCGGTCTGAGCGGCGGAGCGGGGGAGTGCTGCAAGAACCGGTTTCGAGGGCTGAAGGCCGCGGATCGACGCAGACCTTTCGCAGCCGTGTCCGAAGAAACAAAATAGCGGGCATTTTGACGGCGGCGCCGCCGAGGACCTGAGCAATCCTCTAAGGCAAAACCGGCCGAATGCCATACACACAGCGGGAGTCGTTATTGACTCCCGCTGTGTTTTTGCTTATAATTATATGATGAAATTTTAGCTTTTTCTTGGAGCCGATATAATGAGAAATATTGATGCAAAAGCTATCGAGGATGCGGTAGCGCGCCTGTGTATCGAGGCAAACCTGCGACTGCCGGATGACGTTATAGCTGCAATTAAAGCCGCCGAAAATAACGAGCCGTGGGCAAACGCCCGCCGCAGCCTGTCGCTGCTGTCGGAAAACGTGCGCCTTGCCGAGGAGAAAACGCTGCCCGTGTGTCAGGATACGGGCATGGCCTGTGTTTTCCTCCGCATCGGGCAGGACGTGCACATAGAAGGCGATCTGACTTGTGCCGTCAATGCAGGTGTGCGCCGCGGCTACGGTGAGGGCTACCTGCGCAAAAGCGTCGTGCGCGACCCACTGCGCAGAGTGAACACGGAGGATAATACACCGGCGCTTTTAAGCGTTGAGCTCACAGCGGGTGATAAGATAGGCGTCACCGTCATGCCCAAGGGCTTCGGCAGCGAGAACATGAGTGCACTTAAAATGCTCAAGCCCGCGGACGGAGTGGAGGGCGTTAAGAAATTCGTCCTCGATACCGTTGAGGCAGCCGGTGCAAATCCATGCCCGCCCATAATTGTCGGCATCGGCATCGGCGGCAGCTTTGATAAGGCGGCGTATCTTGCAAAGCACGCTCTGCTGCGCAGGCTCGATGAGAAGAATCCCGATGAGTTTTACGCAGAGCTTGAGAGCGAGCTGCTCGAAAGAATAAATTCACTCGGAATCGGACCGCAGGGCTTCGGCGGCAAAACGACCGCGCTCGGCGTTGCGATAGAAACCATGCCCACCCATGTCGCGGGGCTGCCGGTGGCGGTCAATATAAGCTGCCACGCAACGCGCAGGGCGAGCTGCGAGATATGAGGTGTGCCATGGAATATAAAATAAACGTCCCCGCTTCCGATGCAGAGCTCAAAAAGCTCCGCGCAGGCGACAGCGTGCTGCTTTCGGGCACGGTGTACACAGCCCGCGACGCCGCGCACAAGCGCATTTGCGAGGCGCTCGACAGGGGAGATGATCTGCCCTTTGACCTTCGCGGCAGTGCTATCTACTACGTCGGTCCCACGCCCGAGCATGACGGCTGCTGCATTGGCTCTGCCGGCCCCACCACCTCCGGCAGAATGGACGCATATGCCCCACGACTGCTTGATATGGGGCTCAGGATCATGATCGGCAAGGGCAATCGAAATTCCGCCGTCATTGACGCTATGGTGAGAAACGGCGCTGTTTATCTTGCCGCAATGGGCGGAGCGGGAGCTCTCATGGCAGCCTCGGTGGAGACTGCGGATCTTGTGTGCTGGGAGGATCTCGGCTGCGAGGCTGTAAGACGGCTCACGGTGCGTGATATGCCCCTGACCGTTGCAATTGACAGCGAGGGAAACGATCTGTATAAGCTCGGCAGAGCGGAGTATTTGAAGGAGGCTGAAAAGTAATGGATTATGCGAAAAAATCGCTTGAAATGCACTATGAGCTGAAGGGCAAGATAGAGATCGCGCCGCGCGCCAAGGCGGACACCCGCGAGGCACTGAGCCTTGCCTACACTCCGGGCGTTGCCGCGCCGTGCCTTGAGATACAAAAGGACGTAAATAAAAGCTATGAGCTGACCCGCCGCTGGAATACCGTTGCGGTTGTGACCGACGGCACGGCGGTGCTGGGTCTGGGCGACATCGGACCCGAGGCAGGTATGCCCGTCATGGAGGGAAAGTGCCTGCTGTTTAAGGAATTCGGCGGCGTTGACGCCGTTCCGCTGTGCATTCGCAGCAAGGACGTTGACGAGATAGTAAACACCGTCGCACTGCTCGCCGGCTCCTTCGGCGGCATAAATCTGGAGGATATTTCCGCACCGCGCTGCTTTGAAATAGAGCGCAGACTGAAGGAGCGCTGCGATATTCCCGTTTTCCACGATGACCAGCACGGCACTGCGGTAATAATGCTTGCAGGGCTCATGAACGCGCTCAAGGTCGTCGGTAAAAGGCTTGAGGACATTAAGATCGTGACCTCCGGAGCGGGCGCCGCGGGCATCGCAATAATAAAGCTGCTCTCGTCCTGCGGAGCGGGCAGTGTCATCATGACCGACCGTCACGGCGCGATATATAAGGGCAGGGAGAATCTCAATCCCGCCAAGCGCGAGATAGCGGAGATAACGAACAAAAGCTGCGAAAAGGGAACACTTGCTGACGTCATCAAGGGCGCGGATGTTTTCATAGGCGTGTCTGCCCCCGGCGTTTTGACGAAGGAAATGGTTGCGAGCATGGCTGAAAACGCCATCGTTTTCGCCTGCGCAAACCCCACGCCCGAGATTTTTCCGGACGAGGCGAAGGCTGCGGGCGCGGCAGTCGTCAGCACCGGGCGCAGCGATTATCCCAACCAGATAAACAACGTCCTCGCATTCCCCGGGATTTTCCGCGGCGCACTCGATGCGAGAGCGTCGGAGATAAACGACGAGATGAAGCTCGCCGCCGCGCACGCGCTTGCGGGCATGGTCGGCGACGACAGGCTCAGCCGCGATAACATCCTGCCGCAGGCGTTTGACCCCGGCGTCGGAGATACCGTAGCGGCGGCGGTCAAGGCTGCCGCGATAAGAAGCGGAGCAGCGAGAATATGAAAAAACGCCTTGCCGGAGCAAGCGCCGGAATAGTTGCGATCATCATCGTATTTGCCCTCGTGAGCTTCCTGCTGACTCCGTTTGCCAAGAGCTATTGCGCAGACAGTGTGTCCGATTCGAAAAAGCAAATTGCGCTCACCTTTGACGATGGCCCCGGAAAGCACACTCAGCAGCTTCTTGACGGCCTGCGCGAGCGCGGCGTTAAAGCGAGCTTCTTCCTCATGGGCAGCAAGGTCGAAAAGCGCCCCGAGATAGTCAGGCAGATGCATGACGACGGCCACCTCATAGGCTGCCACACTTGGTCGCACATAAGCTTTTTTGAGCACTCCATGACCGAGATTCACGATGAAATAGACCGCACGAATTCGCTTATCGAGAGCATAACGGGCGAGTATCCGCAGTTCCTGCGCCCGCCCTACGGATACTATACGGGCGCGATGCTCAACGAAATAAGCAGCATTGCCGTTTTGTGGTCTGCCTCCCCGCGCGATTGGGTGAACACGGACGAGGAATACATCTATAATTGGTTTCTCGAAAACGCGCGCGACGGAGACATTATCCTGCTGCACGACACCAAGGAGGCTACCGTCCCCGCCGTGCTGCGCGCTATCGACACTCTCACGGAGCGTGGCTTCGAGTTCGTCCGCGCCGACGAGCTGCTGTGCCGTAACGGAGATAAGCTCGCCCCCGGCTTAGCCTATCGCTTCTGCCCGTATAACAGCCGCGCATGGTATATTTAAATAACAAAAAATCTCGACAGCACGCGAAGTGTTGTCGAGATTTTTCTATGAAGTGCAGGCGGCGCAGCCGCTCGCCGTTCGCGCGTTCGGCGGCGGTCTGAAAGAGGCTCGCGAGAGCGGCGCAAGCAGACAGCAGCAGTTTAACTATGCCCTCAGCAGCGCGGCGGTCGAAGTGCTGACGGAAAAGATAGGCTCGATAGCACTGCCGCTCAAGGGCGCATATGGCAAGGGCGCTGTTGACGATATAGTCAGAGACTTTGTAAACGGCGCGGCAAAGACTCCGCTCGGCAGGGCGGGACTTAATACGCTGTTCTCGGCGTTGTCCGAGGGCGGCGAGGAAATCGTCTCCGACATAGTAAACCCCATAATCAAAACGGCCACCTTTGACCGCGAGGGCTATAAAGAATACGGCTCGCCCGAATATTGGAGCGAGATGCTGCGCGACGGCATCATCGGCGCAGGGCTCGGTCTTGTCGGTAACGGCGGGCAGGTCGTCCGCGCCGTCAATGAAACAAGGACGAACGCTAAAGCTAAAAAAAGTGGCGGCACGGAGGCTACGGCGGCGACAGCGACCGCCGAGGAAGTCGCGCCTCAGCAGACCGCGCAGGACGGCGCAAGACGGCGTAGCGCTTCACAGGTAATCGCGGACATGGTAACCGCTGAGAACGGCACACGCAACGATACAGCGGGGCAGGATGAAAGCACTGTCGTCAACACTGACCCGAGCGAGCACACCGCAGTTGAGCAAAGGGTGATAGACGAATACCAGTCAGCCGTTGACGAGGGGCTTACGAAATTCGTTAGTGACGTGGCATCGAAACGGATAACAAAACAAAATGCTCGATATGAACTGAAACCAGTATCAGACCGAGCGGCGAAGGACATTAAGCGTATCATGGGTGTGGATGTTTCCGGCAATAAAACCGTCATTGAAGCTCGTCAGGTGGCTCATATCCTCAAAGACCATGGCGAGAACGGACTCACAGATCAAACTATGCGCGATGTAAACGATATTGGGCGCATTCAGTATGTGCTCGATAATTACGACTCGCCAAAGGACGGAGGAGTAACCGAAGCGTATGTGACTGTTAAGCAAAATGGGAAGCACGGGAGAGCTCACACCGTAGTATTTGAAAAAGCTGTGAACGGCACATACTATGTAATTGAAGCCGTGCCGGATACCGCAAAGAAAACGACCTACATAGTTTCTGCCTATATGTCGAAAAGTGGCGCAAAAAAAACAGCCCCCTCGTCCGTCACTGGCAAAAGCCCGCGCGATACGCCCCAACACGCAGCAAGGGTGGCTGTTGGCGATACTGTATCACAGGAGACTGCTGATGTCAACCCTCGCAACGAACAAACATTGACTGCGGCGCCAAAGATTATGAGCTCGCCGTTAAGCTCACGGTCGCACTCGCCGAGGACGGCACAAACTCCGCTCAAGCATTACAGGCGCGGCGCCTGCTTAACAAAATGACCCCATCCGGAAAACTGTACGCCGTGACGCAGGTCGCAGACCGCGCCGCCGCCGCACAGCGCGAGCGCATCGGCGAGGCGAGGATTGATATTGCAGGAGAGGAAATGCAGTACGCAAAAAATCTTCGTAGCATTCTTGAGATGGAGGGCAAGCCTGTACCCGACCTTACTGAGAAATGGCGCGCCGCTCGCGCGGCTCTCTACGGCGAGTTGTCGTAAAGTTGTCGTAAAATTGCGTAAAATCAACGCTTAAAAAGGCTTGATTTTG
>USPI01000093.1 GCA_900556535.1 uncultured Eubacteriales bacterium
ACTATCGGGGTGCGTCATTGGCTTCCCCTTGAGGGGAAGCTGTCAGCGATAGCTGACTGATGAGGTGATTTAAAGTCTGACAACAAGAATTATAAACACCTCATCCGGCTCTCCGCTGCGCTCCGACCCACCTTCCCCTCAAGGGGAAGGCAATGCCTTAGTTATTACGCTGCCTTGTCTTTTCGGCATTTCATATAACCATTATTTCCGACCATGCGGGCGAGCAATGCTCGCCCCTACGAGGTTGCCGGTACTGCCGACTGCAACAGCACTCACGATAGTGCGCGGCAAATACGGTTTTGCCCGCACTTTCGTAACCGAGCTGACGCAATAGATGTATCGGTAGGAGCGTTAAGGCGAACTGCCCCTGCGGCGAGCAGCGCGGCAGCTACGGTTTCATCCGAACTTTCGTTACCGTGACACCGCAAAATATGTATAAGAAGGTGCTTCAATGCGCCGCTAAAAAAGGAGAAATAGATATGAAGGACAAAACTGTTAGAAAGCTCGTATTCGCTGCGCTTTTCGCGGCGCTGAGCTGCGTGGCGACGATGGTCATCAAGATCCCGACCCCCATCGGCGGCTACATCCACGTCGGCGACGCAGTGGTGCTGCTTGCCGGATTCCTGCTCGGCCCCTGGTGGGGCGCGGCGGCGGCGGGTCTCGGCTCCGGTCTTGCCGACCTCATAGCAGGCTACGGCCTGTATGTCCCCGGCACTTTCATCATCAAGTTCGTCGTTGCCCTCATCGGCGGCAGCCTCCTGCGCAGCGCTTTCATCAAGAACAAGACCGTTCGCGCATTCGCGGCGGGCATCATCGGCGAGATCGTCATGGTGCTCGGCTACCTCGCTTACGAGGCGTTCCTGCTCGGCTACGGCGCGGCTGCCATCGGCGGCGTTCCGATGAACTGCATCCAGGGCGCATTCGGCGCAATAGCGGGCGCACTGCTCTACCTCGCTCTGAGCAAGAACAAATACTTCGAAAATCTTTGATAATAAGCAGAAAAAGCTGTGCAAAGCACAGCTTTTTCTAAATAAAAAAAACTCCTCTGATTTTTTCAGAGGAGTTTTTTATATTATCTTAGTCCATCTTGTTCAGGGCGACTGCCATGGCAGACTTCTTGTGCGCTGCGTTGTTCTTATGGATAAGACCCTTGCAGGCTGCCTTGTCAACTGCCTTGACTGCGACCTTGAAGCTCTCTGCCGCTGCGGTCTTGTCGCCGCCGACGACTGCTGCGTCAAACTTCTTCAGGACGGTCTTGAGCGCGGTCTTGTCGGCGCGGTTCTTTGCGCGCAGCTCCTTGCTCTTTTCATCTCTTTTTGCGGAAGACTTAATGTTGGGCATCTTGTGTGCACCTCCTTGTAACTTAGTAACAAAAATCCTTACGGGATTTTCCGGCGAAAACCGCCGGTTTACGCCGGCTGCCAGACTTAAACGCTCATCTGGCGGTTACTGCCGTTGGGACTGAATAACGTAACGGAACGCGAACAGACGCTCGCGGATAATTAGTTTATCATCAAACTCTTGAAATTGCAAGCATTTTCTCAGTTTTTTGCACATTTTTTCTGCGCGGCGTATCACTTGTGCCTCAAGCGGGCAAGCTACACTATATTTAGTAAGATTCTTAGCCATTTAGTAAGATTCTTAGCCACGGAGGACGAAAAAATGCTCAAAAGCTCGGCGCGCACAGACCTCGCCTCGGAGGCGGGCGCAAGACTCGACACGCTGCCCGACGGCGTTATTTCAGACACGCTCACGCTCTGCGGCTGCACCGTCGGCAGCGTTATCATTTCCACACCCGACGCCGCCGAAGCGCTCGGCAAGCCGATGGGCAAGTATCTCACCCTTGAAATGGTAAATTATGTTTCGCGGCGGGAGCCTGATTTTTCATCATGCGCCGGGGCGCTGCGCGAAATTCTGCTGAGCTTTCCCGCTGTCGAAAGGGGCCAAAGCTTTCTCATCGCCTGTCTCGGCAACCGCGCTGTCACGCCCGACGCCGTCGGACCGTGCGCCGCGGACAGCATTCTCGTCACGCGACACCTCAAAGCTTCGCTGCCGCAGGACTTTGCGGTGTTTTCCTCGGTATCTGTACTGCGCACGGGCGTTCTCGGCACGACGGGCATCGAAAGCGCGCAGGCAATAAAAAGCGCGTGCTCTGTCGTCGAGCCGGACTGCGTCATCGTAATTGACGCTCTTGCAAGCGGCGAGGCGGCGCGGCTGTGCCGCAGCGTGCAGATATGCGACACGGGCATCTCGCCCGGCAGCGGCGTCGGAAACAATCGCGCCGCGGTAAATGAGGATCTTCTCGGCTGCCCCGTCATCGCGGTCGGAGTGCCGACGGTGACGGACGCCTCCGCGCTCACGGACGACGCTTCGGCGGAGCGCCTGTTCGTCACGCCGCGAAATATCGACGAGCTCGTGCGCGCCGCGGCAAAGCTCATCGCCTACGGGATAAACCTCGCGCTGCACCCCGGGCTCGACATCGCGGACATCGACGCGCTGACGGATTAGCGCCCGCTTGTGTTAAACGGCACTGTTTCACGTGAAACACCATATCACGCAAAACGAGTATGTTTCACGTGAAACACCGCGAAAAATTTTCAAATGTTCCACGTGAAACATTGAAATTGCTCATAAGGTTTGCTATACTTGCATTAAGAGGTGAGAATATGTCACGAATAATCGCAATAGCCAACCAGAAGGGCGGCGTCGGCAAGACCACGACCTGCGTTAACCTTGCCTGCGCGCTGAAAATGAAGGGCAAAAAGGTGCTTCTCATAGACTGTGACCCGCAGGGCAACTCAACCTCGGGCATGGGCGTTGATAAGTACGCCGCGCCCGGTACATACGAGCTGCTGATAAAAAACGCCGATCCGCTGGACTGTATAAAGAAAACGGACTACGGCGACGTCATTCCGTCAAATAAGGAGCTGTCGGGAGCGTCGGTCGAGCTCGTGCGGCAGGAAAAGCGCGAGTTTGTGCTCAAAAACGCGCTCCAGCTCGTCTACAACGACTACGACTACATATTTATCGACTGTCCCCCGTCGTTGGAGCTGCTGACACTCAACGCGCTCGTCGCCGCCGACAGCGTCATCATTCCCATGCAGTGCGAATACTACGCGCTCGAAGGCATCGCGGACCTGATGACGACCATCAAAATGTGCAATAAGCGGCTCAACCCCTCGCTGCGTATCCAGGGCATCGTGCTGACCATGTACGACGGCCGCACCAATCTGACGCAGCAGGTCGCGTTTGAGCTTAAGGAATACTTCGGTGCGAAGGTCTACGAGACGGCGATACCTCGCAGCGTGCGTCTTTCCGAGGCGCCCAGCCACGGCAGGCCCGGAGTGTCGTATGACCGAATCGGCAAGGGAAGCCGCGCATATATGAAGCTCGCCGAGGAGTTTCTGCTGCGCGAAAAGTACCGGAAAAGGAGCTGAATATGGCAAAAGACATGAAAAAAGGACTCGGACGCGGTCTGAGTGAGCTTTTCGGCGAGGATATACTCGAAAACGAGGGCGAGGGCGAGCTCATATACGTTCCTATCGCTAAGGTCGAGCCCCGCACCGAGCAGCCGCGCAACCGCTTCGACGAGGACGCCTTGCAGGAGCTTTCCGACTCCATCGCCCAATACGGACTCATCCAGCCCATAACCGTCCGCCGTCAGGACAGCGGCTATTATCAGATCATCGCCGGCGAGCGCCGCTGGCGTGCAAGCCGCATGGCGGGGCTCATCGAGGTGCCCGTGCGCGTTATCGAGGCCGACGACAGGCGTGTCGCGGAGCTTGCGCTCGTGGAAAATCTCCAGCGCGAGGATCTGAACCCCATCGAAGAAGCGCTCGGCTACAAGAGCCTCATTGAGGAATACGGTCTGACTCAGGAGGAGGCGTCGAAAAGCGTCGGAAAGTCGCGCCCCGCGATAGCCAACGCGATGCGTCTGCTGAGCCTCAGCAAGAGCGTGCTGCCGCTCGTGGAGGAGGGCAAGCTCTCCGCCGGTCACGCAAGGGCGCTGCTGCCGATAGGCGCCGAGGCAGAGCAGCTAAAGGCGGCGCAGACCGTCATCGACGGCGGTCTTTCCGTGCGAAAGACCGAGCAGCTCGTAGCAAAAACCCTCAAAAAGCTCGCCGAAGAGCCGGAGGAGCCGACAAAAACGGACGAGCTCATGGTCGATTACATCGCCGAGACCGAAAACTACCTCAGCCGCTCGCTCTCGCGCAAGGTCGGCATCGAGCAAAAGCGCAAGGGCGGCAAGATAGTCTTGGAATTTTATGACAGTGACGACCGCGAAGCGCTCATCGCAAACCTCGCCCGCATGGGCAAGACCTGGGAAGAGATAATAAGCTGAAAAGGAGTAAAAAATCATGCTTGATATAAAATTTGTTCGTGAAAACCCCGAAGCCGTAAAGGAAAATATTAGGAAGAAGTATCAGGACGCAAAGCTGCCTCTCGTTGACGAGGTGATAGAGCTTGACGTCAAGTACCGCGCTGCGATGACCGAGGCAAACGAGCTTCGCGCGAGCCGCAACGCGCTGTCGAAAAAGGTCGGACAGCTCATGGGTCAGGCGAAGAAGGATCCGTCGAAGCTCGTCGAGGCTGAGGAGGCGAAGGCGCAGGTCAAAGCAAACGCCGAGCGTCTTGCGGCTCTTGAGAAGGAGCACGACGAGCTGGCAGAGCAGATAAGAAGGATCATGCTCACCATCCCGAACATCATTGACCCCTCCGTGCCCATCGGTCCCGACGACTCGGCAAACGTCGAGGTCGAGCGCTTCGGTGAGCCGGTCGTGCCCGATTACGACATTCCCTACCACACCGAGATAATGGAGAGCTTTAACGGCGTTGACATGGACGCCGCCGCCCGCGTTTCCGGCAGCGGATTTTACTATCTCATGGGCGACATTGCGCGACTGCACTCCGCGGTGACCGCCTACGGCCGCGACTTCATGATCGACAAGGGCTTCACCTACTGCGTGCCGCCGTTCATGATCCACGGCAACGTCGTCGAGGGTGTCATGAGCCAGACGGATATGGACGCGATGATGTACAAGATAGAGGGCGAGGACCTGTATCTTATCGGCACGAGCGAGCACTCGATGATAGGCAAGTTCATAGATCAGATACTGCCCGAGGACTCGCTGCCGCAGACCCTCACGAGCTACAGCCCCTGCTTCCGCAAGGAGAAGGGCGCGCACGGCATCGAGGAGCGCGGAGTTTACCGCATCCATCAGTTTGAGAAGCAGGAGATGATAGTCGTCTGCAAGCCCGAGGAGAGCAAGGACTGGTACGAGAAGATGTGGCGCTACAGCGTCGAGCTCTTCCGCAGCCTTGAGATACCCGTGCGCCAGCTCGAGTGCTGCTCGGGCGACCTTGCCGACCTCAAGGTCAAGTCCTGCGATATCGAGGCGTGGTCGCCGCGCCAGAAGAAGTATTTCGAGGTCTGCTCCTGCTCGAACCTCGGCGATGCTCAGGCGCGCAGGCTGAAGATCCGCGTCAAGGGCGAGGACGGCAAGATGTACCTGCCCCACACCCTCAACAACACCGTCGTTGCGCCGCCGCGTATGCTCATTGCCTTCCTCGAAAATCACCTTCAGGCCGACGGCAGCGTCACCATCCCCGAGGTGCTGCGTCCCTATATGGGCGGCAAATCCGTCCTGCTCCCCAACCGCCGTTAACCACTGCCGTGGGGGCGATGCGCCTTGAGATAGTACCGATACGGTTTTTGCGGTGGCTCGGTTACGAGAGTACCGACTAAACCATATTTGCCGCGCTCCCCGTGAGTGCTGTCTCAATCGGAAGTTTTGGCTATTTAAAATGTCGAAAAGACACGGCAGCGTAATTGCCACGGCACTTGCCTTCCCCTTGAGGGGAAGGTGGGTCGGAGCGCAGCGGAGAGCCGGATGAGGTGTTTATAATCCTTACTAAAAAGGCTTTAAATCACCTCATCAGTCAGGCTTGCGCCTGA
>USPI01000094.1 GCA_900556535.1 uncultured Eubacteriales bacterium
ATTGAAAATTATATGTTACAATGTTTCAATGTAAATTTATAAGAAAGAGGAAGCACCATGAAAAAGATACTCGTCCTTGAAGATGAACCGAATATCCGCAGTTTTGTGGTCATTAACCTCCGCCGCAACGGATATGAGCCCATTGAAGCCGAAAACGGCACGACCGCGCTCAGCCTTATCGAGAAAAATCCCGATATCAGCCTTGCGCTGCTTGACGTCATGCTGCCGGATATAGACGGCTTTGAGGTATGCCGCCGCATTCGCGCCTCCGGCTCCAAGATCGGTATAATCATGCTCACGGCAAAAAGTCAGGAGATAGACAAAGTCACGGGTCTCATGACGGGCGCCGACGATTACGTTACGAAGCCCTTCTCCCCGGCCGAGCTGACCGCGAGAGTCGATGCGCTTATCCGCCGCCTCGGCAGTGACGCCGGCGACAAGCCCAGCTATGAAATTTCCAGCGGTCCATTCCTGCTCAATACACGCAACCGCACCCTTGAAAAGGACTGCAAGCGCCTCAAGCTCACGCAGATAGAGTATCTGCTGATGAAGCTTTTTATGGAAAACCCCGGAAAGGCAATGTCCAGAGAAGACATTCTCAAAGCCGTCTGGGGTGAGGATTTTTCGGGTGAGCTGAAGACGGTGGACGTTAACATCCGCCGCCTGCGCATTAAAATCGAGGCAGACCCGACGGAGCCGGAATTCCTCACGACGGTGTGGGGCTTCGGCTACAAATGGGGCTACTGAATTATTTCCCGGGAAGTGACCGATGTTTTTTAAAGATCTAAAATGGCAGCTGCTCGCCTCGAGCGCTGCCGCACTTGTCCTGATCGCAGGACTTATAGTTTGCATAGCCAAGGAACTGACCGCTCCGGCAGTCATTCTTGCCGTTTTGACGGGCGCGTATATCGTATGCGTTAACCTCTGGTTTGATAAATACGTTTCAAAGCCCATCCGCTCGCTCAGCGAGGCGGCAAAGTATATTGCCGAGGGCAGCTACGGCGCGCAGGTGCCGTCTTCCGGAAATAACGAGATAGGCAGGCTCACGGACGATATAAATCAGATGTCGTCCAAGGTCGCCCGCTCGGACAAGGCGACGGCGGAATTCATTTCGCAGATATCGCACGAGCTGCGCACCCCGCTGACGGCGATACTCGGCTGGAGCGAGACGCTTCAGTACGACCCCGCGATAAAGGACGATTCGCTGCGCGGCGTGAAGATCATTTCCAAGGAGGCGGAAAGGCTCACGGGAATGGTCGCGGATCTTTTGGAGTTCACGCGCATCCAGGACGGGCGCTTCAATCTGCGCATGGAGCTGGTCGACATAGCGGCCGAGCTTGAGGACTCGCTGTTTACCTACGGAAAGCTCATGAGCGAGGCGGGCATAGAGGTCAATTACACGCCGCCCGAATATGACATTCCGCTCATCTCCGGCGACCCGGAGCGGCTCAAGCAGGTGTTTCTCAACCTGCTTGACAATGCGGCAAAGCACGGCGGCGACGGCGGCAAGGCGGACATTTCGCTCGCGCTGGAAAACGGCAGCGTCGTAATTTGCATCCGCGACTACGGCCACGGCATCCCCGACGCCGAGCTCCCGCTCGTCAAAAACAGATTCTACAAGGGCAGCTCGAAAAACCGCGGCAGCGGCATAGGTCTTGCCGTGTGCGATGAGATAATAACCCGCCACGGCGGCACGCTTGCCATTTCAAACGCCGACGGCGGCGGCTGCCTTGCAAAGATAACTCTCCCCATATCCGAAAACTGAGGTAATTAAATGTCAGATAAGAAAGACAGCTCCTCTGTCGCCTTCAAGACCTCTATCGGCGGTCAGGCGCTCATAGAGGGCATCATGATGCTCGGGCCGGAAAAGCGCGCGATAGTGTGCCGAGGCTCGGGCGAAATAGTTGAAAAGGTCGAGCCGGTAGTGCCGCTCAAGGAAAAGTCCACGGTGCTCGGTCTGCCGCTCATTCGCGGCGTTGCGGCGTTCGTGTCGTCGATGGTAAACGGTGTAAAGGCGCTCTCCTACTCCGCCTCGCAGCTTCCCGAGGATATGCAGGAGGAGCCGGACAAGATCGACCAATGGATAGAAAACCATTTTTCGGACGAGACCGCGCAGAAGGTCATAATAGGCATTGCGGTCGTGCTCGGTATCGCGCTGTCGCTGTTTCTGTTTCTGTTCCTGCCGACCTTCGTCGTGGGGCTTTTCCCCGCGGTGAAGTCCGACTTCTACTGGCGCACCCTGCTTGAGGGCATACTCAAGCTCGTCATCTTCTTCGTCTATCTCATACTATGCTCGAAAATGAAGGATATGAAGCGGCTTTTCGCATATCACGGCGCCGAGCACAAGACTATTTTCTGCTATGAAAAGGGTCTGCCGCTCACTGTCGAGAACGTGCGTCCGCAGCCGAGGCTGCATCCGAGATGCGGCACGAGCTTCATCTTCGTCGTTATTATAATCAGCATAATCGCCGGCTCATTCATCCACGTTTCCGACACACTGCTGCGAATGGGACTCAAGTTCCTCATACTGCCGCTCATAGTCGGCGTGAGCTATGAGCTCAACCGCTGGGTCGGACGGCACGACAACCTGTGCTCGAAGATCCTCTCTTGGCCCGGCAAGCAGTTCCAGCGCATAACCACAAACGAGCCCGACGACGACATGATCGAATGCGCCATCCGCGCGCTTGAGCTCGTCATTCCCGATAAAAAAGGCAGCGACGCCTGGTAAGGACCCTGATAATGCCAAAGACATACAATGATATTTACTTCTCCGTGAGAAACATTCTCAGAGAGAACGGCGTTGAGGCGTACAGCCTCGAGGCGCGAATACTCCTCGCTTCGGCAGCCGGAAAGACAACGGAAGCTCTGATGCGTGATATGTATCTGTACACATCGAGCGATATAGAGAACAGAGCCCTTGCCATGGTGCAGCGGCGCGTTGATGGCGAGCCCATCGCCTACATTGCAGGCTCATGGGAGTTCTACGGGCTGCCGATAACGGTCACGCCGGACGTGCTCATCCCGCGCATCGACACGGAGATACTCGTGGATGCCGCGATAGAAGCCGTGAGAACGCGTGGCATGAAAAGCCGCATACTCGACCTGTGCTGCGGCAGCGGCTGCATAGCCTGCGCACTTGCGCACGAGCTGCCCGCTTCAAGAGTTGTCGCGGCCGATCTCAGCCCCTCGGCGCTTGAGGTGTGCAGAAGGAACATAAACCAAAACGGACTCGCGGCGCGGATAATCCCCATGAACTGCGACGCGACAACGTGGCCGCCGATGAGCATCGGCAGCTTCGATATCATCGTCTCAAACCCGCCCTACATCGCCTCGCACGAGATAATTGAGCTTGACTGCTCCGTGCGCGATTACGAGCCGATGACGGCTCTTGACGGCGGCGAGGACGGCCTTGATTTTTACAGGGCGATAATAAAATACTGGACCATTTCGCTCAGACCGAACGGCTTTATGATGTTCGAGGTCGGCGAGGGTCAGGCCGACGACGTAAAGAGAATGCTCCTTGCCGCCGGCTTCGTCGCGGTCGAAACGCGCAGGGATACGCTCGGATATGACCGCGTCGTCATCGGAAAGTGGAAAAACGAATACTGATATATATGAGGTGAACTAAATGGCCGAAAAGAAAAAAGCTCCCATCTCGACCCATTCGCAGGCGGGCGACAAGAAAAAAGCCCTCGAGACCTGCATCGCGCAAATTGAAAAGAACTACGGCAAGGGCGCCATAATGCGCCTTGGCGACGATATCCCCGTGAACGTCGAGGCGCTGTCAACGGGCTCGCTCTCACTTGACCTCGCGCTCGGTATCGGCGGCGTTCCCAAGGGCAGGATCATTGAGATCTACGGCCCCGAGGCATCGGGTAAGACCACGCTCGCGCTGCACGTCGTTGCGGCGGCGCAGAAGGCGGGCGGCGAGGCGGCATACATTGACGTCGAGCACGCTCTCGAGCCGGCATACGCCCGCGCCTTGGGCGTTGATATAGACAGCCTTCTCATCTCTCAGCCGGACACCGGCGAGCAGGCACTGGACATAACCGAAAGCCTCGTGCGCTCAAGCGCCGTTGACGTCGTCGTCGTTGACTCCGTCGCCGCGCTCATACCCCGCATAGAGCTTGAGGGCGAAATGGGCGACTCCGTCGTGGGCGCTCTGGCAAGACTCATGTCGCAGGCAATGCGCCGTCTTGCCGGCTGCATCTCCAAAAACGGCTGCACCGTCATTTTCATAAACCAGCTGCGCCAGAAGATAGGCGTCATGTACGGCAACCCCGAGACCACCCCCGGCGGTCTTGCGCTCAAATACTACGCCTCCGTGCGCATTGACGTGCGCCGCATCGAGACTCTCAAGGTCGGCGGCGAAATGATAGGCAACCGCACGAGAGCGAAGGTCATAAAGAATAAGTGCGCTCCCCCGTTCAAAGAGGCGGAGTTCGACATCATGTACGGCGAGGGCATATCCAAGGTCGGCGAGATAGTCGATCTGGGCGTTAAGCTTGAGCTCATCGACAAGGCCGGCGCATGGTTCACCGTCGGCGAGCAGCGCATTCAGGGCCGCGACGCAGTGAAGGAATACCTGCTGTCCCACCCCGAGATTTGCGACGAGCTCGAGCAGCAGATACGCGACAACGCATACAAGCTCATGTCCCCGCAGGCTAAGAAGGCCGCCGACAAGGCAGGTCGTGCGGCAGGCCGCGCGGTGGATATAGACGCGGAAGAGTTTGAAGGCTGAGCAAGGTGCGGCTTTGTGAGATAAAGCAGACCTCGCCCGAGCGCTTCACGCTCGTTTTCGAGGGCGCGCAGGAGCTCAAGACCACGCTCGGCATCATAACCGACCGCTTTCTGCACTCCGGCATGGAGCTGAGCGAGGAGGAATACAAGGACCTTGCTTCGGCGAGTACGCTCTCCCTTTGCAGGGCGCGGGCGCTGCGGATAATAAACGCAAGACCCATGTCCCGCGAGGAGATGCGCAAAAGGCTCACGGAAAAGGGCGAAACGCCCGAAAATGCCGAGCTGTGCGCCGACTGGCTTTGCGAAATGGGACTCATAAACGACGAGGTGTACGCAGGCAGCATGGTGCGTCACTACGCCGCCAAGGGCTACGGTCAGGCGAGGATAAAGCAGGAGCTGCGGCGCCACGGAGTGCCGTGCGAAATGTGGGACGAGGCGCTTGAGCAGATGCCCGAGCAGGACGAATATCTCGAAAGATTTCTGCGCACGAGGCTCACCGACTCCCATGACCGCGCGCAGATAAAGAAGGTCTCCGACGCACTTTTCCGGCGCGGCTACTCATGGGAGCAGATAAAACACGCGCTGAACGAATACGATACTCAAGGTGATTTCTGATGGACAGAACTATTGCCCTTATTTCTTTGGGCTGTGCAAAAAATCTCGTTAACAGCGAGCAGATGCTGTATCTGCTCAACGAGGCGGGCTATGCGCTCGCCCCCTCCCCCGACGGCGCGGACGCCGTTATCATTAACACCTGCGGATTTATAGACGCCGCAAAAAGCGAGGCTATCGACACCATTCTCGAAATGGCGCAGCTCAAAGCCGAGGGCAGGCTCGGCAAGATAATCGTCACGGGCTGCCTCACGGAGCGCTACCGCGAGAGCGTCACCGAGGAGCTTCCCGAGGTCGATGCCATTCTCGGAGTCGGCAGCTTCGGCGAAATAGTCGAGGCGGTGAACGCCGTTTTCGAGGATAAGCCGGTGAGCCTTTTTGCCGACAACAGCGCACCCGTGGACGAAATTCCCCGCGTCGTCAGCACCGGTCCCGCGTGGGCGTATCTGCGCATCGCCGAGGGCTGCAACAACTTCTGCGCCTTCTGCGCGATACCGTATATCCGCGGCAGATACCGCTCAAGGAAAACGGAAAACGTTCTTGAGGAGGCGCGAGACCTTGCCGCGCACGGTGTTAAGGAGATAATCGTC
>USPI01000095.1 GCA_900556535.1 uncultured Eubacteriales bacterium
CCCATCGAAGTAGCAAATAATCTGAAGAAGAACGGCGGCTACATCCCCGGCTTCCGTCCGGGCAAGCCGACCAGCGAGTTCATCCAGAAGGTGCTCAACAAGATCACCCTCTTCGGTGCTCTCTATCTCGGCATCATCGCCGTTGTCCCCATTCTCGTTGCTCACTTCAGCCAGTCCGCATCCCTCACGGGTGTGTCCCTCGGCGGTACCTCGATCATAATAGTCGTCGGTGTCGCGCTTGAGACTGTCCGCGCTCTCGAAGCACAGATGCTCATGCGCAACTATAAGGGCTTCCTTGATTAATTGAGGAGCTTGCTTTATGAGACTTATACTTTTAGGCGCCCCCGGCGCAGGTAAAGGTACTCAGGCAGAAATACTCAGCCGTGAGCTGGGTATACCGACGATCTCCACTGGAAACATCCTCCGCGCCGCCATGAAGGCCGGTACGGAGGTAGGACTGAAGGCCAAGAGCTATGTGGACTCCGGCAAGCTCGTTCCGGATGATGTCATAATCGGCATCATCCGCGAGCGGCTCGCCGAGCCGGACTGCAAAAACGGCTACATCCTCGACGGCGTCCCGCGCACAATACCGCAGGCACGCACTATGGAGGAGATGGGTATCGATATCGACTGCGCCCTGTCCATCGAGATAGGCGACGATACGATCATCGACCGTATGTCCGGCAGGAGGACTTGCAAAAATTGCAGTCAGACCTTCCACATCGTGAACAATCCCCCGAAGGTAGACGGCGTGTGCGACGCCTGCGGCGGCGAGCTCACCATCCGCAAGGACGACGCTCCCGAGACCGTGAAGGCGCGTCTCGATACCTACCACCGGGAGACCGAGCCGCTCAAGGCGTTCTACGCCGAGCGCGGCAAGCTCAGGACGGTCGAAAATCAGCCCACTATCAGCGAGACGACCGCTGAGATCAAGAAAGCTCTGGGGATTTGATATTATGTCAGATACGATTTATATTAAATCCAAATCAGAGATTGAACTGATGCGTCAGGCCGGAAAGATCACCGCGGGCGCGCGCAGCATCGCGCGTCAGGCGATCAAGCCCGGTGTGACTACCAGGCAGATAAACAAGTATGTGCATGAGTTCATCCTCAAGTCGGGCGCAAAGCCCACGTTTCTGGGCTACGGCGGATTCCCTGCCAGCGCCTGCGTCTCGGTGAACGAGGAGGTCATACACGGCATCCCCGGCAAGAGGGTCATCCATGACGGCGACATTGTGTCCGTCGATGTGGGCGCGACCTTCAAGGGCTTTGTAGGCGACTGCGCGGGCACCTATGCCTGCGGCGAGATCAGCGACGAGGCCAGAAAACTCATCGAGGTTACAAGACAAAGCTTCTTCGAGGGCATCAAGTTCGCGAAGGAGGGCTACCGGATATCCGATATCGGCGGAGCAGTTCAGGATTACGTTGAGAGCCACGGTTACAGCGTCGTCCGCGAGTACGTGGGTCACGGCGTAGGCCGTCAGATGCACGAGGCTCCGGAGGTTCCGAACTACCGTGCCGACAGGGTATCGCACAGAGCAAATCCGCGCCTTGTAAGGGGCATGACGATCGCAGTCGAACCGATGGTCATCATCGGCAAGCCCGACGTCAGGACGCTCGCCAACGACTGGACGGTCGTTTCCGTTGACGGCACTCTCGCCGCCCACTATGAAAACACCATCCATATCACCGACGGCGAGGCCGAGATCCTTACGATGGCAGATGATCTTTGGCTTTAAGCCACACCGACTTTGGAGGAATTTACTTTGGCAAAAGACGATGTAATCGAACTTGAGGGCACAGTGGTGGAATCCCTGCCCAACACCATGTTTCAGGTGGATATCGGCAAGGGTCACATCATTCTGGCGCATATTTCCGGAAAGCTCCGGATGAACTTTATCAGGATCCTTCCCGGCGACAAGGTCACGGTTCAGATGTCTCCCTATGACGTCACCCGCGGCCGCATCGTGTGGAGAAGCAAGTAGGAGGTAAAACAAATGAAAGTAAGACCTTCCGTGAAGCCCATGTGCGAAAAGTGCAAGATAATCAAGCGCAAGGGTAAAGTCATGGTTATCTGCGAGAACCCCAAGCACAAGCAGCGCCAGGGCTGATTCGCAGAAAGGGGCACGCGCCCCGCATTAATCTCAGGCGACAAGTTGGGTATGATACTGCACGCGCAGCGTGTAAGTCTGCCCAGTCTGTCCTTATAAAAATCCCGCATGGATCCGGGGACTCCCTCCGGCGGGAACAAGTCCCCGCATCGACAATGCGGAAACAATTATCGAAAGGATGATCGTATAATATGGCACGTATAGCCGGCGTTGACCTGCCCAAGGACAAGAGAATAGAAATCGGTCTCACTTATGTCTACGGTATCGGCAGAACCAGCGCAAAAAAGATACTGGATATGACCGGTATAAATCCCGACACCCGCGTTAAAGACCTCACCGAAGAGGAAGAAGCAAAGCTGCGTGAGTGCATCGACCACAACTTCATCGTTGAGGGCGACCTGCGCCGCAGTGTAGCACTTGATATCAAGCGCCTGACCGAGATAGGCTGCTATCGCGGTCTGCGTCATCGCCGCGGTCTGCCCGTTCGCGGCCAGCGCAGCAAGACCAACGCTCGTACCCGCAAGGGTCCGAAACGCACCATCGCAAATAAGAAGAAGTAAGGAGGGATATGAATTATGGCAGCAAATGCAAAGAAAAAAGTCAGAACTCGCCGCAGAGAGCGCAAGAACATTGAAAAGGGCCAGGTTCATATCAGCTCTTCCTTCAACAACACCATGGTCACCATCACCGACACTCAGGGCAACGCACTGTCCTGGGCATCTGCCGGCGGCATGGGCTTCCGTGGCAGCAGAAAGTCTACCCCCTTCGCAGCTCAGACCGCAGCCGAGACTGCCGCAAAGGCAGCAATGGAGCATGGTCTGAAGACCGTCGAAGTGTTCGTCAAGGGCCCCGGCTCGGGCAGAGAAGCAGCTATCCGCGCTCTGCAGACCGCCGGCCTCGAAGTAACGATGATCAAGGACGTAACTCCCATTCCTCACAATGGCTGCCGTCCTCCGAAGCGTCGTCGTGTCTAATTGAAGGAGGTAAAGACAAATGGCAAGATATACTGAAGCAGTCTGCCGCCTGTGCCGCAGAGAAGGTCAGAAGCTCTTCCTGAAGGGCGACCGCTGCTACACCAAGTGCGCGCTTGAGAACAGATCCTATGCACCCGGCCAGCATGGTCAGGGCCGCAGCAAGAGCTCCGAGTACGGAATGCAGCTTCGTGAGAAGCAGAAGACAAAGAGATACTACGGCGTTCTTGAGAGCCAGTTCCGCAGCTATTACGAAATGGCAGAGCGCCGCCCCGGCAAGACCGGTGAGAACCTCCTGAGCATCCTCGAGAGCCGTCTGGACAACGTCGTGTACCGCCTCGGCTTTGCAATGAGCCGCGCCGAAGCGCGCCAGATGGTCAGCCACGGTCACTTCACCGTTAACGGCCGCAAGGTCAATATCCCCAGCTACCAGGTAAAGCCCGGCATGGTCATCACTCTTAAAGAGAGCAGCCGCGGTCTTGAGAAGATCAAGGCCAATGTTGAGGCAAACAGCTCCCGTCCCGCACCCAAGTGGCTTGAGTACGACGCAAACAACATGATCGCAAAGGTCGTCGCAGTGCCTGCACGCGATGACGTTGACCTCCCCGTCGAGGAGCGCCTCATCGTCGAGTTGTACTCCAAGTAATACAGATACCCTCAAATTGGTAAGCTGACAAAACTCAGGGCGCATATAAGCGCCGAACTTAATAAGGAGGGTTATATTTAATATGATCGAAATAGAAAAGCCGCGTATCGAGTGCATTGAAACTCCGTCTGACAGCTCTTATGGCAAGTACATTATCGAGCCCTTGGAGCGCGGCTATGGCACGACACTTGGTAACTCTCTGCGTAGGGTATTATTGTCCTCGCTTCCCGGCACCGCTGCAACCTCGATAAAGATCGCCGGCGTGCAGCATGAGTTTTCGACCATCCCCGGCGTCAAGGAAGACGTGACCGAGATCGTTCTTAACGTTAAGAGCATCGTTGCACTTCTCCACACCGACGAGCCCAAGACCGTCTACATCGAGGCGGTCGGTGAGGGCGTCGTCACCGCCGGAGACATCAAGGCGGACGCCGAGATCGAGATCCTCAATCCCGAGCAGCCCATTGCGACCCTCGGACCGGACGGCGCGCTCAGCATGGAGCTGACGTTCGACAAAGGTCGCGGCTATGTATCGGCGGACAAGAACAAGAATGCCCAGACCGCAATCGGGACCATCCCCGTTGATTCTATCTACACGCCCGTGCTCAAGGTCAATTACTCGGTCGAGAATACCCGCGTTGGTAACCAGACCGACTTTGACAAGCTGACCATCGAGGTGTGGACGGACAAGACCATCACCGCGCGTGATGCAGTCTCCCTCGGCGCAAAGATCCTTTGCGACCACTTCACGCTCTTCACCGACCTTTCCGACACCGTGGGCGATCGCCCCGTCGTCGTTGAGAGGACCGAGAAGGCGCGCGACAAGGTGCTCGAGATGACCATCGAAGAGCTCGACCTGTCCGTTAGAAGCTTCAACTGCCTCAAGCGAGCAAACATCAACACTGTTGAGGACCTCATCTCCAAGACTCAGGACGAGATGATCAAGGTCCGTAACCTTGGCCGCAAGTCCCTTGAAGAGGTCGAGCACAAGCTCGCCGCAATGGGTCTGTCTCTCGCGGACGAGGATAACAACTAACTCTAACAAGGAGGAGACACCGAAATGCCCGGAACAAGAAAGCTCGGCAAGCCGACCGATCAGCGCATGGCAATGCTCCGTCAGCAGGTCACCGACCTGCTCGACATGGGCCGCATGGAGACCACCGTCACCCGCGCCAAAGAGATCGCTCCCATGGCCGAGAAGATGATAAGCCTCGGTAAGAAGAAGGATCTGGCTGCATACCGCCAGGCACTTGCATTCATCACCCGCGAAGACGTCGCGAAGAAGACCTTCGACGAGCTGAGCGTTAAGTATGCCGACCGCAACGGCGGCTACACCCGCATCACCCGCATCGGACCCCGTCGCGGCGACGCAGCCGAGATGGCAGTCATCGAGCTGGTCTGATAATCAGCATAAACAAAGTAAAGCACCCCGTTTTTTCGGGGTGCTTTTGCCATGAGGTGAAACCATGCATGACGATCTGACGAAACAGGACATTGCAAAAATGCAGGCCGAGCTTGACCACAGGCGGCTGGAGCTCATGCCGCAGCTCATTGAGGAGGTCAAGCGCACGCGCGCCTTCGGCGATCTGAGCGAGAACTTCGAGTATAAAGAGGCAAAGCGCGCGAAAAACCGCAATGCGAGCCGCATCCGCTACCTTGAGAACATGATAAAATCGGCGCACATCATCGGCTCGGACTCCGCCGCCGACGAGGTGGGGCTGTATGACAAGGTGGAGATTTACATTCCCGAGGACGACGAAACGAACGTCATTCAGGTCGTGACGACCATTCGCACCGATCCGCTCAAGGGGCTCATAAGCCGCGAATCCCCTTTCGGCAAGGCCGTTCTCGGCAAGAAGGAGGGCGACCGCATCATGGTGTACGTTAACGAAAACTACAGCTATGAGGCGATAATTAAGAGCATCACTAAGTCCTCCGATGACGGCTCGGCACCCATATTGCAGTATTAAAAATGGCACCCTCTTGGGTGCCTTTTTAGATTGTCGAAAAACCTATGCTGCCGAGGGAAGAAAACCGCGCAGC
>USPI01000096.1 GCA_900556535.1 uncultured Eubacteriales bacterium
GAGGGCAGAAACGCCGTTATCGAGGCGCTGCGCGTCGGAAGAAACATTGACAAGATATTTATTGCCAAGGGCGAGACGGATAAAACGCTCGGTCACATAGCGTCAAAGGCGCGTGAACTGGGCATCGTCTTCGCCGACGCCGACAGACGCAAACTCGACTCCATGAGCGTCACGAAGGCGCATCAGGGCGTCGTCGCGCTCGTCGGCGTGAGCGAATACTGCACGGTGTCCGACATTCTCGAGCACGCACGCGAAAAGGGCGAGCAGCCGTTTATCATCGTCTGCGATGAGGTCAGCGACCCCCGCAATCTCGGCGCCGTTATCCGCAGTGCGGAGTGCGCGGGCGCGCACGGCGTCATTATCCCCAAGCGCCGCAGCGCGGGACTTACCGCCATTGTCGGCAAGGCGTCCGCAGGCGCGGCAGAGCACATGAAAATTGCCCGCGTGCCCAATATCCCGACGGTTCTCAAGTGGCTCAAAAACGAGGGTGTTTGGGTCTACGGCGCGGCAGCCGGCGGCTCAAGCGAGCTGTGGGGCACCGACTTCACCGGCTCCTGCGCCATCGTCATCGGCTCCGAGGGCGACGGCATGGGCAAGCTCGTGCGCGAAAACTGCGATTTTATAGTGAACATCCCCATGGCGGGAAAGATAAACTCTCTCAACGCATCCGCCGCCGCTTCTATTATCATGTACGAGGTACTGCGTCAGCGCAGAGGCTAAGTACGCCGAGGATGATTCTATGAGCAAGGAAAATTACGGAAACAACGAATTTGATTTCGACAATATTCTGAAGGAATTCGGTTCCCTGCCCGACGAGCCTGTGCCGCAGCCTCCCGTGTTTGAGCCGGAGAAGAAGCGGATACGCTTCGAGACACAGGACGACGGCAGCGATGCGGCACTTATCGTCAGCATCGAAAAGCAGCCGTCCGAGCCCTCCGAGCCGGAGGACGATCCTCTCATGGCCGAGGTGGACAGGATAATCAGTCAGTATCGCCGCGAGAAGTCTCAGTCCGAGCTTGAGCCTGAGATCGAGCCTGAGCCCGAGGTCGAGCTTGAGCCCGAAGCCGAACCGGAAGCCGATCCCGTTATTGAGCCGAAGCCCGCGAAGGACGAGGCGGAGGACGAGCCCGATATTAAGCGCGAGCCCACGAAAAAGCGCGTCGAGCGCCCCGACAAGCCCGAAAACGGCATGGACGAGGAGCTTTACGGCGGCTCGGGGCTTATAGACGGCTCCGAGGCCGAAGGCGGCACGGGCGATGACGATATTGACGATGCGGCTCTTTCGGACGATGCTGCCGAGGATTATGCCGCAGACGACGATTATTCCGAAACGCAGGACGAGCGTGAGCCGAAGGCAAAAAGGCCGCGCCGCTCCTTCCGCGAGGCCGTCGCGGTGCCGGTCATATCCGCGCTTGCGTTCATTGCGATGCGCATTAAGCAGAGCGAGCTCACCATCGGCCCGGCAAGCTACGAGGACGAGGATCTCGGCGAGGAGGAAAAGCCGGACAAGGCGGCAAGATTTTACGACAGACACATCGCGGGACTGCGGATAAGAACGCGCATCTCCTTCGTTTTGTGCGCCGTCATGATATACTTATCCCTCGGTCTCCCGCTCGCGGGAGCACTTGCCGACACCGGCATCAGAAGCGCCGTGTGCCTTATCATGATGCTCGCCGTCATGATATGCGGACTTGATATAATAACCACCGGTATCATGAGCCTTGTGCGCTTTAAATTCCACGCAAGCTCGCTCATCGCCGTGTCCTGCCTTCTGTGCATGATAGACGCCTTTCTCTCCGCGGCAAGCGTCACCCAGAAGGTCATCCCCTTCTGTGTTATCCCCTCGCTT
This sequence comes from uncultured Eubacteriales bacterium, assembly GCA_900556535.1. Taxonomy (GTDB): domain Bacteria; phylum Bacillota; class Clostridia; order Oscillospirales; family Oscillospiraceae; genus F23-B02. The sequence goes on from USPI01000096.1 coordinate 1,850, forward strand.
ACCATTGCCTGCACGCTGCTCGGCTGCATTTTGAATGCACGCAGCAACAGGATAGTTTTTAACACCGCGCACTCGGCACGCAGCCCCTATACGCTCACGGCGGAGTCCGAGCTTACAGGCGGCGACATAACGCTCGTCAAGGCTCGCGGCACAACTGCGGGCATAGTCCGCCGCACCGAGGAGGAGGGTCCCGACGAGGCCGTCTTCGGTGTGCTGACCCCGTATTTCATCGTTTTGGCGCTCGTTTTGAGCATCATTGCCGCAGCGGTAAGCAAGAATTTCGCGGGCTTTGCGCACATATTCTCCGGAATTTTCGTATGCGCCGCGCCCATGGCTATGCTCCTGACCTTCCCCATGCCGTTTTACGTCTCGGTCAAGGGGCTTATAAAAAGCGGTCTGACGATAGCGGGCTGGTCGGGGCTTTATGACATCGGCAAGGCAAAGCACCTCATCGTGACCGATGCCGACCTCTTCCCCAAGGGCAGCATAAAGATCGGCAAGGTCTGCATTCTGAGCCATATGGACGCCTCCGAGGTCATATCCTACGCAAGCAGCATAATAAGCGCATCCGGCTGCGCGATGGCGGGAGCGTTTGCCTCGCTCATGATCAAGGCCGGCGGTCACGCGCTGACCGTGGACGACTTCACCGTTCACGAGAGCGGCGGTCTTCGCGCCATGGTAGACGGCAAGGAGGTCTTTTGCGGCGACGCGGCGTTCATGCGTCTTATGGGCGTCGTTCTGCCCGAAAAATACGTCGTGCGCGGCGGAGTTTACGTTGCGGCGGCAGGCGCCATATGCGGCGTTTTCGAGGTGAAGTACGAGGCATTCGACGCCGTTAAGGACGCGCTGTACGAGCTCATGAGCTCGGGGCGGCACGCGGTGTTTGCACTGCGCGATTTCAACATCACTCCGCAGATGCTCTCCGTTAAATTCGATATCCCCACCGACGGCTTTGACTTCCCGCCCTATGCGCAGCGCTATGAGCTTTCCGGCGCTGTCCCCGGCGAGGGCTCCAAGCCCGCGGCTATCATTTCGCGCGAAGGTCTGGGCTCTCTCGTGAGCCTTGCGGGACACGGCAAGGCGCTGTTTTCACGCATAAGACTGTGCGTTATGCTCAGCGTCATGAGTGCCGTTATCGGCATCGCGCTCATGTTCATTCTGAGCCTCAAGGCTCTGCCCGCAGTGACGGTCGCGCTCATATATCTTCTGGTTTGGCTCCTTATTTCGGTAATACTGTCATTTACGGTAAGCACCCCGTAAAAAACTGTTGATAATGCTTTTTAATTAGTGTATACTTAAACAGTCAGTTTGAATTATAAAATCTTTAAATATAATCTTTTTAGAGAGGAAGCAACACATGAGCTACGAAACCAAGAACATCCGCAACATCTGCTTCATGGGTCACGGCAACAGCGGTAAGACCAGTCTTGCTGAAAGCATTCTGTTCACTACCGGCGCTATCGACCGTATGGGCAAGGTCACCGACGGCAACACCGTCTGCGACTATGACGCAGAGGAAATCAAGCGTCAGATCACTATCGCGACCTCCGTCGCTCCCGTTAATTTCGGCGGCTGCAAGATCAATGTACTCGACTGCCCCGGCTATTTCGACTTCGTCGGCGACGTTCTCGCCGCCATCCGCGCTGTCGAGACGGGCGTCATCTTCTGCTCGGCAAAGGACGGCATCACCGTCGGCGCAGAGAGAAGCTGGAAGTACCTCAAGGCAGCCGGCGTTCCCGCTATGTTCTACATCTCCAAGATCGATGAAGAGCACGGCGATTACTACGCTGTTCTGAGCGCACTTAAGGATAAGTACGGCGCAAGCATCTGCCCGGTCATGATCCCCATGTCCGACGGCACCGGCGTCATCGACCTCGTTCACAACACCGCATACCAGACCAATGGCGGCAAGACCGCTAAGGTCGCAGTTCCCGCTGCCGATGCCGACAAGGTCGAGGAGATGCGCATGGAGCTTATGGAGGCTGCCGCCGTTACCGAGGAGCTCATGGAAAAGTTCCTCGACACCATGGAGCTGAGCGACGACGAGATCGCGGCCGGTCTCAAGGCAGGCCTTGCAGAGCGCAGCGTCGTTCCCGTTCTGTGCGGCGCGGCAATGTCCAATATCGGCACCGAGGCCGTCCTTCAGGCTATCTGCGACTATGTTCCCGCTCCCGAGGATAAGTCCGCCGAGCCCACCTGCGGCTTTATTTTCAAGACCGTTTCCGACCAGTTCGGCAAATACAGCTTTGTTAAGATAGTTTCCGGCAAGATCACCTCCGATATGTCCCTGCGCAATGTCCGTGCCTCCAGCACCGACAAGCTCGGCAGACTCTACACCATCTGCGGCAAGAAGGCCACCGAGGTCAAGGAAGCCTGCTGCGGCGACATCGTTGCCGTCGGCAAGATGGAGTGGAAGACCGGCGATACCGTCTGCGACCCGAAGAACGAGGTCGAGCTGCCCGCTCTGCAGATGCCCGATCCCTGCTACTCCATGGCTATCTCCCCCAAGACCAAGGGTCAGGACGACAAGGTCGCCGGCGGTCTTGCAAGACTCAACGAGGAGGACGTTTCCTTCACTCTCGTAAACAACGCCGAGACCCATCAGATGGTCATCTCCGGCGCAGGCGATATCCAGGTCGACGTTCTGTGCGCAAAGCTCAAGAGCCGCTTCGGCGTTGAGACCGAGCTCAAGCCCGCCCGCGTCGCTTACCGCGAGAAGATCAAGGGCAAGGTCGAGGCTCACGGCCGTCACAAGAAGCAGTCCGGCGGTTCCGGTCAGTTCGGTGACGTTTGGATCCGCTTTGAGCCGCAGGATGAGCAGGACGACATGATCTTCGCAGAGGAAGTCTTCGGCGGCTCCGTTCCCAAGAACTTCTTCCCCTCCGTCGAAAAGGGCCTGCGCAACGCCGTACAGAAGGGCGTCCTCGCAGGTTACCCGCTCGTCGGTCTGAAGGCAACTCTGTACGACGGCTCCTACCACCCCGTTGACTCCAACGATATGGCCTTCCAGACTGCCGCTCGCCTTGCATATCAGGACGGTATTCCCAAGGCAAAGCCCACCATTCTCGAGCCCATCGGTCTGCTTCAGGTAACCATTCCCGACGCAAACCTCGGCGATATTATGTCCGACATCTCCTCCAAGCGCCGCGGCACCGTGCTCGGCATGAACGCAGAGGACGGCATGCAGACCGTCGAGGCTGAGGTCCCCATGGCCGAGATGAGCTCCTACACCATCGACCTGCGCTCCATGACTCAGGGTCGCGGATCTTTCTCCTGCAAGTTCATTCGCTACGAGGAAGCTCCCGGCAACGTTCAGCAGAAGGTCATCGAGGAAGCCAAGGCTCTTGCCGAGGCAGAGTAACAAATAACTGTCAAACGGCGGGCCTCGCGCCCGCCGTTTTCAGGTGATGCTATGAAATTCAAGATTCCCGAACTCAAAATACCCAAGCTCGGCAGGAAAAAGTCCGCCGCTCCCGATGAGGAGAGCCCGAATGAGGAGCTCCCCGACGAGGAGGTAAGCTATGACGAATACGACGCTCACGACGAGGCTGAGGAGACCGCAGAGCAGGAGAACACCGAGGAAGTCGCAGCGCCCCGCGAGGCACAAGGCGGCGGGCTCGTGATATCCGAATCGCAGCTTCGCATGATATGGGCGGGCGAGATCGTCTTTGCCATTACCATGGTCGTCGCATCGTTTATAATTGCTTTTGCAAATTAAAAAGGACACCCATCGGGTGTCCTTTCAGCGTGTCAAAAAAGTCATAGACTTTTTCGCACGCTGAAAAAACGCCACATTTTTTGTGAAGCTCAAGCTTCACGAAAAATCTCGCTTCGCTCGTCAAAAAGCCTG
>USPI01000097.1 GCA_900556535.1 uncultured Eubacteriales bacterium
GACCGATAACGAGTGCGATGCTTTCAATGTTCATAATTACACCTCATCTCTTTGTCCAGATCTGCGGCGAGAGCAGCAGAAGCAGCGGGTATATTTCAAGCCTGCCGAGTAGCATGGCAAACGAGAGGATCAGCTTTGAAAAGACCGAGTAGCCGGCATAGCTCAGGCTCGGCCCGACTCGGGCAAGACCGGGGCCGATGTTGTTGACGCAGCTCACGGCGGCGGTGAAATTCGTTTCAAATCCGAAGGGCTCGAAGCTTATGAGCAAAAACGCGGCGCCTATGACGGCCATGTAAACCGCGAAATACGACAGCACCTGCTTTTCGCCCTGCGCGTCGAGCCTGCGTCCGTTTAGTATCACGGAGCTCACCTCGCGCGGCCTGAGAGCATGGCGCAGGTCGTTGCGGATGACCTGCATGAGGACGGTCACACGACTCATTTTAAGTCCGCCCACCGTCGAGCCCATGCAGCCGCCGAAGAACATGAGAATAACGAGTATTGACTTGGAAAGCTCGGGCCAGCGGTCAAAGTCCGCGGTCGCGTAGCCCGTCGTCGTCACGATGGAGGACACCTGAAACGCCGAAAGGCGTATTGCATCGGCGGCGCTTTTGTAGATAGGGTAAATATTCAGCGCGATTATAAGCATTGCGGCGACGCTTATGCCGAGATAGGTGCGCAGCTCGTTCATTTTAAATATCTCGCGTCCTCTTTTTGCGATGATGAGATAGTAGATGTTAAAGCTCACGCCGAACAGCAGCATGAAAACGCTTATTATCCACTGCGAGGCTGCCGAATACGACGCGATGCTGTCTGCCTTTATACCGAAGCCGCCAGTGCCCGCGGTGCCGAGCGCGTGAACGATGCTGTCAAACAGCGGCATTCCGCTGCAAATGAGCAGGATGATCTCGATAACGGTCAGGGCAAGGTATATATAATACAGTATCTTTGCCGTGCCGCTTGCACGCGGGGTGAATTTATCGACGCTGTGACCCGGCATCTCCGCGCGAAGAATGTTGACCGAGCGATCCGGCGCCTTATCCATGACCGCCATTATGAACACCAAAACTCCCATGCCGCCAATCCAGTGCGTGAAGCTGCGCCAGAACAGAATCCCGTGAGGGAGCGCCTCGACGTCGGTGAGTATAGAAGCGCCAGTCGTGGTAAAGCCAGAAACGGTCTCGAAAAACGCATCCGCAGGGGAGGGGATGCTACCGCTTATGATAAAGGGCAGCGCGCCGAATACGGATATGCCTATCCACGACAGTGCCGCTATCGCAAGCCCGTCGCGGGTGTACAGCGCCTTGCCGTCGGTCTTGAAGGCAAGGTTAAAAATAAGTCCTGCGGCCGCAGTTATCGCGATGGAGATCGCAAACGCAGCAATGTCGCCCTCACCGTATATGACAGCCACGATAAGCGGCAGCAGCATGAGTATTGCCTCAAGCAGCAAGACCTTGCCCACAGTATGTAAAACAAGTTTTATTTTCATTGCTCTATCACATCCGAAAGATCGCAAAGCTTTCTGCCTGCTGCGATAATAATAACTCTGTCGTCGGGCTTAATGACGTCCTCGCCGCCGGGGATAATGTTCTTGCTGCCGCGAATTATTCCGGCAAGCAGAATATCGGGCTTGAGCTTCAAGTCCTTGAGCGGTATGTTAGTGTATTCAAAATCGGACGACACGGCAAATTCAAGCGCCTCGACCGTACCGTTCATAAGACTGTACAGCGTTTCGACTCTGCTGCCCATGGAGCTTTGCAGTGCTCGCGCATACTGTAGGATCACGTCTGCGGTAATGCGTTTGGGCGATACGGTACACTCAACGCCGAGATGTTCGCCGAGCTCGTGATAAGCCTCCTGGTTGAGCTTTGCGACGACCTTGGGCACGCCGTGGTCAAGCGCATAGTAGGAGATGAGGAGGTTTTCCTCGTCCATGCCGGTCAGCGCCACGAATGCGTCCGCGCTTGCAAGACCCTCCTCGTCAAGCACCTCGTGCTGCGCACCGTCGCCGTGGATGACGACAGCACTGCCGCCGAGCCTTGCCGATATTTCGTCGCAGCGCTTTTCGTCCTTTTCGATTATCTTGACGCTGTTTCCGCTGCGGATAAGCTCCTCACTGAGATAGCCCGCTATGCGGCTGGCTCCGAGCAGAAAAACGTGCTTTGCGCGCTTTTGCAGTATGCCGAGGTTATTGAGAAGTTTCTGCATATCATCCGGCGCCGCGATAAGTCCTATTCTGTCGCCGCCGCGAAGGATAAACGTGCCGCGGGGGATATGCGCCGACTTTCCGCGAAGCACCGCGCACACAAGAAAAGATGCGCCGCTGCGTGAGCGCAGGTCGGACAGGGATGCGCCGTCGAGCACGCTGCCGGGCTTGACGAACATTTCCGCCATCTCGAAGCGGCTGCGTGTGAAGCTCTCGCACTTGACTGCGGACGGGAACTTCAATATGTCGTATATCGCCTTGGCCGTGAGCCTTTCGGGGTTAATGACCATCGAAAGCTCGAGCTGCTTTTTCATAAAGTCAAGGTCGCTGCTCGTATATTGTCCGGAGCGAATGCGCGCAACGGTGTGCTTTGCGCCCATGCGCTTTGCAAGAAAGCAGCTGAGCATATTTATATCGTCAGAGTCTGCCGCGGCAATAAACAGCTCCGCACTGCCGACGTTCGCTTCCGTGAGCGCCTTGCAGCTCGTTGCCTGACTGCATATGCCCATGACGTCATAATTCGTCGTGACGCAGTCGATGACCTCGCGGTCGCTGTCGATGACCACTATCTCGTGCCCTTCGCTGACAAGGCTGTGTATCATGCTCTGTCCTATTTTTCCGCAGCCTGCAATTACTATCCTCATTTTTTATATCCTCGATTCCGTATTTCATACTCTTTTCTTATTTTAATTTATCACCTGCGGCATTATAATGGGATTAGAGTATTTCCCGGGGCATTAAAGTTGCATTAAAGCACAGTAATTTGATGGAAAAAGCGTGTAATGCTTGCCCTGCTGTGCTATACTTGAAGCTGAAATGAGGTGGTCGAATGCAGCGTGAAGAAAAAGTGCTCGTGTGTCTGTCCGGATCGCCGTCAAATGCGCGGGTAGTGCGTGCGGCGGCAAAGATAGCCGAGGCGTTTCGCGGCACGCTCGTTGCGCTTTTTGTCGAGCCTGCGAATTTTGAGCTTTCCGAGGCTCAGGATAAGAGCGGGCTTGCCCGAAATATTCACCTTGCAAAAAGCCTCGGTGCGCAGATAACCACGCTTTACGGTGATGATGCCGCCGCGGTCATTGCAGAATACGCCCGTGTTGCGGGAATAAGCAAGATCGTCGTCGGCAGAAGTCCGGGAAAGCGCGGACTTTTCGCACGCAAGAGCCTTGTTGACAGGCTCGGCGATATTGCATCGGATATTGATATTTATATAATCCCCGACCGCAGCGACGTGCGCGACGCACCGCTCAGACCCGTCGGACTGAGCGAGGAGTTCAGCCTGCGCGACGTGCTGATAACGCTGCTTATCCTCGCCTTGTGCACGGGCATCGGGTATCTGTTTTCCGACCTCGGCTTTTCCACGGCAAACGTCATAGTCGTTTACATTCTCGGCGTGCTTACCATTGCCATGCTTACTGCAGGACGAAGCTACAGCTTGGCGGCGTCGATCATGTCGGTGCTTATATTCAACTTTTTCTTTACCGAGCCGTATTTTTCGCTCTTTTCCGACCCGAGCCATATCGTGACCTTCATCGTCATGTTTGCGACCGCACTGTTCATTTCGTCCATAACCGCGAAAATCAAGCTTCAAACGCACCGGACGGCGCTTAGAGTATACAGGACGGAGATACTGCTCGAAACGAGCCAAGAGCTCCAGCGGACTCTTAGTGCGGAGCAGATGCTCGCGGTAACGGCGGAGCAGCTTGGGAAGCTTCTTGAACAGGACGTGATAATATATCCCGTGGTTGACGGCGCACTCGGCAGTCCGCAGCTTTTCCCCGTGAACGAGGACGGCGGACTTGACGAATATCTTGACGCATATGAGCATGACACGGCGCGGTGGGTGCTCGAAAACGACAGGCGTGCCGGAGCGGGCACGAGCGTGCGCTCGGACGCGAAGGGGCTATACATGGCTGTGCACGCCTCGGGCAAGGTGTTCGCCGTGGCGGGAATAGCAATGAAAAACGCGCCGCCGCTTGAGAGCTTTGAGAAAACGCTTGCCATTGCTATCCTTGACGAGTGCGGCCTTGTGCTCGAAAACGAAAACAGCCGCCGCGAAAAGAGGCTCATCGAGGAGAAAGCCCGCACGGAGGAGCTGCGCGCAAACCTTCTTCGCTCGATTTCTCATGACCTGCGCACCCCGCTTACGAGCATATCCGGCACTGCCGCGCTTCTGCTCGAAAACGAGCTTTCCGAGGAAAAGCAGCGGCAGATGTACATTTCCGTGTATGACGACTCCCGCTGGCTCATTGACCTCGTTGAAAATCTCCTGTCCATAACGCGCATAGAGGGCAGCGAGAAGCTCACGGACATTCAGCCGGAGCTTATTGACGACGTTTTCCGCGAAGCCGTTTCTCACGCGGATCGTATGCTTAAAAATCACCGCTTTGAAATAAGCCTCGATGATGAGCTGCTTTTGGCGTACATGGACGCAAGGCTCATCGTTCAGGTCATAATAAACCTCCTGAATAACGCCGTAAAATACACTCCCGAGGGCTCGCACATCACCCTCTCCGCGCACTCCGAGGGCGACAAGGTCGCGATCAGCGTATCCGACGACGGCAGCGGCATAGCGGACGAAGCGAAAGAGAAGATATTCGATATGTTTTACACCGCCAACAAGGGCAGCGGCGATGCTCGGCGAGGTCTCGGTCTCGGTCTTGCGCTGTGCAAAAGCATCGTTCAGGCTCACGGCGGCAGCATAACGGTCGAGGATAACGTCCCGCACGGTGCGGTTTTTAAGTTCACTCTTCCGAAAGCGGAGGTACAGCAGGATGAATAAGCCACAGATACTGATAGTTGAAGACGATAACGCGGTAGCAAACCTCATTGCCGCAACTCTCGAAACGCAGGATTATGCGTATAAGCGTGCGCAAACCGGAGCTCAGGCAGTGCTTGAGGCCGTTTCGTGCAAGCCCGACGTCGTGCTTCTCGATCTCGGTCTGCCCGATATGGACGGTGTGGAGATAATTAAAAAAATTCGCTCATGGAGCGCCATGCCCATAATTGTCGTGTCTGCGCGCAGCGAGGATTTTGACAAGGTGTCGGCGCTTGACGCCGGGGCGGACGATTATCTCACAAAGCCCTTTTCCGTCGATGAGCTTCTTGCGAGACTGCGCGTTGCGCTGCGCCGAGTGCGCAATGACGGCGCGAGGGTGGGCGAGGAGTCGAGCGTCTACGAAAACGGTCTGCTCAAGATCGACTACTCCGCCGGCTGCGTTTTCGTGTCGGGCAGCGAGGTGCATCTGACTCCGATCGAGTACAAGCTCCTGTGCCTTTTGGCGAAAAACACCGGCAAGGTATTGACCCATAACTACATTCTCAAGGAGGTGTGGGGCAGCCCGACGGCATCGGACGTTTCTTCTCTGCGCGTGTATATGGCCACCCTGCGCCGTAAGCTCGAAAAAAGCTCCGGCGGCGTGCAGTATATCCAGACCCACATCGGCATCGGCTACCGTATTTTCAATA
>USPI01000098.1 GCA_900556535.1 uncultured Eubacteriales bacterium
TATTGTTAAAACTCCTACAATTTCTTAGATTTTTCAGACCTTTTTCAAAAACACAAAGCGGATTGTACGCGCTTGCCGTGGGAAAAGCAAGTTAATTTTTCGCCCCGGCGATAAGCGTTATTAATACGGCGATGAAAAAAACGCAAATGACGCCGCTGTGCAAAAAATGCACAGCAAAAGGGCGCAATATGTCGCGCTTGCCCTTTAATTCCTATAAACAAAGTGGTATATTAATATCACACTGTAAACATAGGAATTAGGAGGCGAGAAAAGATGAATGTGACGAGCAAGGGCAGATATGCCCTGCGCATAATGATATACCTTGCACAGCACAGGGAAGACGGCTTTGTGTCGCTCAAGACGATATCCGAGCGCACCCAGCTTTCGATGAAATATCTTGAGATGATCGTCGGAAACCTTAAAAAAGCCGAGCTTGTTGCGAGCACTCGCGGCAAGGAGGGCGGATATAAGCTCGTGAAGGACCCCGCCGAGTACAGTATAGGCGAGATATTGCGCTGCATCGAGGATAACCTCGCGCCGGTCGCCTGCATAAAGGAGGGCGAGATACAGTGCGACCGCTCGGGCGGCTGCCTGACGGTGCCGATGTGGAAGGAGCTTGACGATATAACAAACGCCTATCTCGACACGGTTTCGCTTAATGACCTGCTCACGGGCGAAAAATGGCGAAAGGCTCTTGACTAATCCATTATAAGGTGCTACAATTCCCACGGATTTAATAGGATTTACCTGAAAGGAAGATAAATATGTTTGTTTACGCAGATAACGCAGCAACTACCTGTGTCAGCAAGACCGCTCTTGACGCAATGATGCCCTATCTCACCACTCAGTACGGCAACCCCTCGAGCCTGTACGCATTCGCACAGGAGGCCAAGGAGGGCCTTGAGGAGGCGAGAAAGACCGTCGCCGATATCATCGGTGCACAGCCGAAGGAAATTTACTTCACCTCCGGCGGCTCCGAGGCGGATAACCAGGCCATAGTTTCCATGGCAAAGTTCGGCGCCATTAAGGGCAAGAAACATCTCATTTCCACCAAGTTTGAGCATCACGCAGTCCTGCATACCCTCAAGAAGCTCGAAAAAGAGGGCTTTGAGGTCACTCTGCTGGACGTTCACGAGGACGGCGTGGTCCGTCTTGAGGATCTCAAGGCAGCCGTCCGCGAGGACACCGCACTTGTCACCATCATGTTTGCAAATAACGAGATCGGCACCGTGCAGCCCATCAAGGAGATCGGCGAGTTCTGCCGCGAGAGAAAGATCCCCTTCCACACGGACGCTGTTCAGGCTGCCGGCCATATGCCCATAAACGTGCAGGAGATGAACATCGACCTGCTCAGTATGTCCGGTCACAAGTTCCACGCTCCCAAGGGCGTCGGCGTTCTCTATGCAAAGACCGGTATGCCGCTGTTCAACATCATCGAGGGCGGCGCACAGGAGCGCGGCAAGCGCGCCGGCACCGAGAATATGCCCGGCATCATGGCTCTGGCCGCGGCTCTCAAGGAGAGCGTTGACCACATGGAGGAGAACACCGCGAAGATAATCCCCATGAGAGACAAGCTCTTTGCCGAGCTCAGCAAGATCCCCCACTCCAAGATAAACGGCTCTCTTGAGCATCACGTCCCCGGCACGGTCAATATGTGCTTTGAGGGCATCGAGGGCGAGAGCCTGCTGCTTCTGCTCGACGCGAAGGGCGTCTGCGCGTCCTCCGGCTCTGCCTGCACCTCCGGCTCGCTCGACCCCAGCCACGTGCTGCTGTCGCTCGGCCTGCCCCACGAGGTCGCTCACGGCTCGCTGCGTCTGTCGATAGGCGAGTATAACACCATGGAGGAGATAGACCACATCATAAAGGTCGTCCCCGAGGTCGTTTCTTACCTGCGCAGCATCTCCCCGGTGTGGGAGGAGCTTGAAAACGGCAGCAAGCCCCATCTCATCTGATAAATAACACTCACGATCTGATTGATAATACAGGAGGAACTTAATTATGGCACTTTATAGTGATAAGGTAATGGATCATTTCCAGAATCCCCGCAACGTCGGCAAGATGGACGATGCAGACGGCGTAGGTGAAGTCGGCAACGCAAAATGCGGCGACATCATGAAGATGTACATCAAGGTCAAGGACGGCATCATCACCGACTGCAAGTTCAACACCTTCGGCTGCGGCAGCGCCATCGCTACCAGCTCCATGGCGACCGAGCTCATCAAGGGCAAGAAGGTCGAGGATGCTCTTGAGCTGTCCAACAAGGCTGTCGTCGAGGCTCTTGACGGTCTGCCCGCACACAAGATCCACTGCTCCGTCCTCGCCGAGGAGGCAGTTGCCGCCGCCGTTAAGGATTACTACGACCGCAACGGCATCGCATACGACCCCGAGCTGTTCAGCCACAAGATCCACGACTGCGAGCACTGCGCAGAGTAATTTGAACATAAAAAAAGACACCCGATCGGGTGTCTTTTTTGTTGCGTCTTTTACATATTCACAAAGGCGAGGATCAAATAGAGTATGAGCATATGCGCGGGGTAGAAGGCATAGCAGACGTACTGGAACGGCTTGCTGTGGTAGCCCTGCCGCCCGCGGTAGAGCCAAATGGGGAGGAGCGCGAACAGCGCAAGACCCTGCTGGCAGATCTCAAGCTCCATGCCGAAAAGGGTGATGGGGTACATGAGACCGCCGAGGATCTGAACGTTTATGTAGTAAAGCGTGGCGAGCTGACCGAGGAAGCACCACCACTTGCGGCCGCGGAAGAAGTAGAATACGAACACGGTCAGGATGCCCGCGCCGTAGTAATCGACCATGCCCAAGGTTCCGACTGCCAAGCCGGCGATGACGGTGAGCACGCACACGAGGATGTACAGCCACAGCTTCTGCTTTTTGCGCACAGCCTCCATGAGGCGAATGCCCAAAAGACCGAGCAGCAGCGTCCAAATCACGTTCTGATGCACGGGGTAGAACCACGTTCCGCCGTACATGAGGTCAAACGGTATCTCCGAGATGACCGCGAACAGCAGCATTCTCAGCGCGTATTTTTTGAAATTGCGGGTGTGGAAATAGCCCTCGACCGCCATGAAGGCGAAGATGGGGAAGGCGATCCTGCCGAGGCAGGTGAGCCAGTCCTGAGCGGGAAGAAGGGTCGCCCAAAGGTGGTCCATGAGCATGAGGACCATGGCGATGATGTGAAGCGCCGCCGAGCTCAGGTCGAAGTGCTTTGCGGTGTTGAGGTCAGTGCCGGTGTTTAGCATTCAGTTGCTCCTTTGATGTTGAAATTTTTATCTCCCAGCCTCGGGCAGACAGTGCATTCGAAGCGTGTCGAGCACTCTGAACCCTTCGGCGTGGAGTGAAAAGCAGCGCAGACCGAAGTCTATGGAGCGCAGCTTTAAATAAAGCGAAATTGCCCTTCCCTCGGCGCTGCCGTCGGGAAACTGGCTTTTGTGGCAGGAGAATATTGCGTCAAGCTGCCGTCTGAGAAGCTCGTGCGAGGTGCGCACATAGCGGTTGGGCGAGGCGGTCATGTAATACGCGATCGCCTTCACGGGAGCCGCGTCCGCGCCATAGCGTTCGGCTATTCCGGCGTAGGGCGCGAGGTAGGCAAGCTCCGAGGCAGCCGCGCCGACGTTGAGATGGTCGGGGTGGCATTCGCTTTTTACGCGGTGGTCGGGGCAGAAAATGACGTCTGGCTTAAATTCGCCCACGACCCGCGCAATTTCCTCTTGCAGCTTCGCGGTATCGTAAAATCCGCCGTCGCAGAAGGGCAGAAAGCGAACGTCGTGAACTCCGAGCAGCTCAGCGGAGGCCTCTGCCTCGGCGCGGCGAATGGGTATAAGCTCCTCCGGCGGCACCGTGGCAGAGCCGTATCTGCCGTCGGTGCAGCATAAAAACGCGATCTTCTTGCCCGCCTGCGCGAGCTTTGCCGCCGTTGCGCCCGCGCCGATCTCGATATCGTCGGGATGCGGACCTATGAAAAGATAGCGCTCGTAGCTCTCAAGCTGCGGGAGGGGCGCGGCAAGATTTATCGCAAGCCTTGTTATGCTCATGCTTTTCTCTCCGCTATCTCGCGGCAAATGCGGTCGTATTCATCCTCGTCGAGCTTGTAGTGCTTCTTGTACATGAAATAGCTCAGAAGCATGAGCGCGCAGGGGACTATGACCATGCACAGCAGCAGCGCCGTGGTCTTGCCAGGCTCGATGCCGCGGATGACGCTGTCAATGGCGGCTATTTTGTCTTGCTCGGTGATGAGCTTTCTCGCGCACTGGTTTTCGAGATCGGAGATGCTGTTGGTGTACTTGGTGACGCCGAAAACTATGTAGCTGAGGTTCGTGATAAGGACGATGAGCGCGGAGGACATCTTTGTGAGGAACGGACGCAGCGAGGTGATTATCGCCTCGTCGCGCTCGCCGGTGCGGTGTTCGTTATACTCAACGGTGTTTATGATGGATATCATCATGACGAGGTAGAAGCCGTACTGACCGAAGTTTGAGAGCATATAGCCGATGACGACGACCCAGAACTTGAGCATCGTCGAGGGCAGCGCAAGCCCCGCGGCGAGCATGAGCGCGTAGCCGGTCATGGAGATGACGGTGAGAATGCCCATGAGCTTCTTGCGTTTGATATGGCGGGAGATGGCGGGGTAGAATATCATGAGAAGCGCCGTGACGGACATTCCGACGATGTTGAACAGCGAGAACAGACCGCCCTCGTAGCCGAAGTCGAAGTAAATATAGGTCGAGCCTATGCCGCCGATGATGAGACCGTTGCCGACCTGCTGAATGAGGAAAATGAGGCTGATCCAAAGAAGCTGATCGTTGCCGGTGATGGTCGTCCATATCTTTTTGAAGCTGATGGGCGGCGCGTCGGTGTAATCGCGTCTTTCGCGCACTCCGAAAACGGTGAAGCAGAGAAACAGCGGCGCTATGATGCAGACGATGAGCGCGATGCGTCCGTATGCAACGGTCGTGCTGCCGCCCAGAGCCATATCGCCGACCGTGAACATCGGGATGAGCACGCTCGCAATAGTGCCGCCGATGCCGGCAAAGAGAGTTGCGCGCGAGGCAAACTGGTTTCTCGCGTTGGGATCTGTCGAGAGAGCGGGCACCATGCCCCAGTAGGAAATGTCATGCATCGTGTAGGTTATCGAGTACATGAAGTAGATGACGCCGAAGAACCACACAAAGTTCCAGCCCTGAAGATCGGTGTTGAAGGCAAGATACACGACGACGCAGGTCGAGAGCATACCGATGACGAGCCAGGGCTTGAATTTGCCCCATTTCGTGCGGGTGCGCTCTATGATATTGCCCATGATGGGGTCGTTGAGCGCGTCAAATATTCTCGCGGCAACGACGATGGCGGTTATCGCGCCGAATTGCGCATTCGTAAGGCTGCGCGTAAAGAGCACGAAGGTTATGATGCAGCTCGTGAACAGATAATACATCATGTCCCTGCCGACCGTACCGAGCGGGAACATTATGAGATTTTTCTTCCTCTGTTTTAAGTCTTCCATGATAAACTCCAATCCGTACATTTTAATATACTCAGCGTGTCAAAAAAGTCTGTGACTTTTTTGCACGCTGAAAAAACGCCACATTTTTTGTGAAG